>NZ_JAMQOP010000003.1:300000-506757 GCF_031624495.1 Halogeometricum sp. S1BR25-6
GCGGCGACCGACGAGAGTACCATCGAGCGTACGCACGCCGCCGGTCGGGAGGCCGGTCTCGCGTCCGCGGCGGTCCGCGAGCGAGTGGCGAGCGGACTGGCGTCGGCCGCGGCGGACGTCCTCGACGAGGAACCCCCCTCGGGACTGCTCCTGACCGGCGGCGACATCGCGGTGGCGGTGATTCGGGAACTCGGCGCGACGACCATCCGATTGACCGGCGAGGAGGTCGAAGCGGGCATTCCCCTCGGGACGTTCGCCGACGGGAGGGCCGCCGAGGTGCCGTTGGTCACGAAGGCCGGCGGATTCGGCTCTGAAGAGACAATCGTTAATTGTCTGGCCGTGTTCTCCGAGGACGATGCGTAGTCACGAGCCCTTAATCGGTATCACGATGGGTGACCCCGGCGGAATCGGTCCCGAGGTAATCGTCAAAGCGTACCCGAAGCTACGCGAGGTCGCTCGACCCCTCGTCATCGGCGATGCGGACGTTGTCGAGGCCGCAATCGACGTGTGCGGCGCCGACCTCGCGGTCGAAGCCGTCGAATCCGTCGCGGACGCGAGCTTCGACCGCGACCGAATACCGGTGTTGGACTTGGATTTGGTCGACGAACTCGTTCGCGGCGAGGTCCGCGAGGCGTACGGGGCCGCGAGCCTCCGATACGTCGAGCGCGCCATCGAACTCGCCGTGGCGGGGGAGATAGACGCCATCACGACCGCGCCAATCAACAAGCAGTCGACGGAACTCGCCGGCAGCGAGTACGCCGGCCACACGGGAATGCTCGCCGACTACACCGACACGGAGAACTACTCGATGATGCTCGTCGAGGACGACCTCCGGGTGACGCACGTGAGTACGCACGTTCCGCTCCAGGAGGCCTGCGACCTGGTGACGACGGAGCGCGTCTTGGAGACGATTCGACTCACGGACGAGGCGCTTCGGGACCTCGGCGTCGACTCGCCGTCGGTCGGCGTCGCGGGGTTGAACCCGCACGCCAGCGACGGCGGACTGCTCGGCGACGAGGACGACGCGGAGATCAGGCCGGCGGTCGAACGCGCCCGCGAGGAAGGTATCGACGCGACGGGCCCCGAGTCACCGGACACCGTCTACGTCCGCGCCGCCCGCAGCGAGTTCGACTGCGTCGTTTCGATGTATCACGACCAGGGACATATCCCCATCAAGATGCTCGGATTCGCCGGCGGCGACGCCGTCTCCGGGGTCAACGTCACCATCGGACTCCCCATCGTGAGGACGAGCGTCGACCACGGCACCGCCTTCGATATCGCCGGGGACGGAATCGCTTCCGAACGCAGCCTTATCGACGCCGTCGAAGTCGCCGTCGAGATGGTCGCCGACGAGTGAAGGGCGGACGGACGAACGCCGGTTGGGAGGCTCTCCGCCCGTCCATGATACCAAATCACCCGAGATCACTTTACGAGGTTCCGGGAGCGTCGTCTCTCTGACGTCCGGCGATACGCTTTCGTTCCCTTCCGTAACATACTTTAATCAACATTCAGTACGAGCAATCAGAATGCTTGCCAAGACAGCCCACGGTCGGAGAGGCTGCCGTGACTCCGTCGCGACGGCCGCACAGACGCGAATCGGCGGACTCGACGGCGGTGGACGGCCATGAAGATAAAGCAGACGATAGAGCGGATTCCGGGCGGGATGATGGTCGTCCCTCTGATACTGGGCGCGCTCACGAACACGTTCTTCCCGCAGGCGCTGGAGATAGGCGGCTTCACCACGGCGCTCCTGAAAGACGGGGCGCTTCCCCTCATCGCCGCGTTCCTCGTGTGTATGGGCGCGGGCATCACGGTCGACGAGGCGCCGCAGGCGCTGAAGCAGGGGGCGGCTATCACGGCCTCGAAGTTCGTCGTCGGGATGGGCATCGGTCTCCTCGTGGCTACCTTCCTCGGAAACAGTCTGCTGGGACTCTCCTCTCTGGCCATCATCGCGGCGATGACCAACACGAACGGCGGTCTGTACGCCGCGCTCGTGGGAGAGATGGGCGACGAGACGGACGTCGGCGCGATATCCATCATCTCGGTCAACGACGGCCCGTTCCTCACGATGGTCGCGTTGGGGACGGCCGGCATCGCCTCGATTCCGCTGCTCGACCTGCTTGCGGTCGTCGTTCCCATCCTCATCGGCATGATACTGGGCAACCTCGACGACGACATGCAGGAGTATCTCACCAGCGCGGGCCCGGTGCTCATCCCCTTCTTCGCCTTCCCGCTCGGGGCGGGCATCGACTTCACCATGCTCGTCACCGCCGGCGCGGCGGGCATCCTGCTGGGCGTCGTCACGGTCCTCGTCGGCGGCGCGTTCAACATCCTCGCCGACCGCGTTTCGGGCGGGACGGGCGTGGCCGGCGCCTCCGCGTCGAGTACGGCCGGGAACGCGGTGGCGACGCCCGAAGCCGTCGCCGTCGCCGACCCGGCGCTGCGGCAGGCGGCCGCCGTGGCGACGCCACAGGTCGCTGCCTCGACTATCGTGACGGCGCTGCTCGCCCCCGTGTTGGCCAGTTTCGTCCACGACCGGGTGTACGACGACGAGGCGGGACCGGCCGACGACGCCGGTCCCGCCCAACCGAGTCAGACGTCGGCCGCCGGAAACGAGTGACACGCCCGGATGCGCGAGACGTCGAGGCGTCGTAGCGAACGCGCTTCTTCGGGGATTGGATTTTTCTGGAGTTTCGAATCTTGAATCGGTAGACATCGCACTCTGTTTTCGGATATAGGTTCGAGGAGTCAATACAGGCTGCTCTGAACCGACTATCACAAACAAAAGTCGAAGGGTGCAGTTTGAATACAAATATCGTCTGTTTCGGCGTGTGAATTGTGATTGCGGAGCGAAACGAACGTAATCAGTCGTGTTTCGGTCTCAGTTCAAACGACGGCTGTATCGTGGTCTCTGGAGTTGATTAGTCGAAGAACGTTTCACCGTAGAACATTCGCGGGTAGAACTTTCGTTTCGAACTCGCTCTTGAACGGTCGTTACTCCGTCGAACCGGTCCCCTCGACGTCGTCCGCTCGGAACCGTTGACCGAGTTCGACGTAATGGCGGTGCGTCTCGCCGATCTGTTTGAGTTGGTCGTCGGTCAGCGGGCGCGTCTCGGCGGGGACGCCGTAGGCCATGTGGCCCTCCGGAATCCGCTGGTCCTGCCGGACGACGGCGTTGGCGGCGACGATGCAGTTCGACTCTACGACGGCGCCGCCCATCACCGAACTCCCCATCCCGACGAGCGAGTGGTCGGCTACCTCGGCGAAGTCGACGACGGCGCCGTGGCCGACGGTCACCTCGTCGCCCAGCGTCGCGCCGTGAAGCATCGTGAACTCCTGAACGTTCGTCTCCCGGCCGACGTCGACGGGCCCCTCGTCGCCCCGCATGCAGACGAACGGCCAGACGCTCGCCTCCTCTTCGATAGCCACGTCGCCGACGAGGTACGCCATCTCCGAGACGAACGCGCCGTCTTCGACTACGGGCGCGGCGCCCGCGAACTCGTGTCGCATGGTGACGCCTCTCGCGCCGCGGACTAAAGCCTACTCCTCGTTCGGAATCGACTCGATGAGGGCGGCGACGGCCTGCGCGCCGCGTTCGGGCGTATCGAACGTCGGGATACCCGCCGCCTCCATCTGCCGCCGTTCCTCCGCGAAGGCGTGGGCGGGGCCGGCGACGGTGAACAGAACCGGCTTGTCCACCTCGTCTGCGAGCGTCGCCAGTTCCTCGACGGGGTAGCCCAAGGAATCCTCGTATATTTCGTAGACCGAGACGATGTCGACGTTGTCGTCGCGGGCGACGATGTCGACCACCTCGCCGAACTCGGGCATCGGGCGGCCGGTGTCGACAGGATTCTCCTCGTAGGTGATGCCGAGGAGCACGTCGTCCAGTTGCTCTCGCGTCTCCGGGGTCAACTCGGGGAAGTTCGCGCCGACGCCGTCGAGGTGGTCGGCGACGATGATGCCCGGTCCCGCCTGCGCCGTCACGAGTCCGACGTTCGGACCGTCCGGCGTCGGCGAGTCCGCGAGCACCCGACCGGCGTCGATGAGTTCCGTCGTCGAGTCGACGGACACCACGCCGGCGCGGTCGAACGCCTCCTCGTAGACGCCGTTCTCCTGTGCGGGGGCCGCCGTGTGCGCCCGCACGAACTCCGAGACGTCGTTCTCGCCGACTTTCAGCGCGGCGATGGGGGTGTCGGCCGCCTGGCAGGCCTCGAACAATCTCTCGGTGTCTTCGGTGCCCTCGACGTGCAGGAGTATCGCGTCGGTCTTCGGGTCGGCGTCGAGTTCCGGAATGAGGTCCGCGAATTCGGTGTTCACGCGGTTGCCGAGACCGAACATCGCCGAGATGCCGTACTCCTCGCGGGTGAGGTGGAACGACGCCGTGATGGCGACGCCGGCGCTCTGCGCTGCGATGGCGACGTTGCCGGCGTCCACGTCGCGGATGCGCGGGACGAACGACCCGTACAGGTTCTGATGGGGAAGCGCGTACCCCGCCGTGTTCGGTCCGAGGACGGAGATGTCGTACTCGGTGGCGACGTCCGCGACGGCGTCTTGCAGTTCCGCCCCCTCGCCCCCCATCTCCGCGAACCCGCCGGCGAAGATGACGGCGGCGCCGATGCCCGCCTCGCCGCACTCTTCGAGCACGTCCGGTTGCAGGTGTCGAGGGACGCAGAGGAGGGCGACGTCCGCGTCCGCCTCGGCGACGGAGTCGACGAACTCGTAGCCGTAGACGGTCCCCGACCCCGACGGGTTTACGGGGTAGACGTCGGTGTCGGCGGCTTCGACGTTCGACATCGCGTCGTTCCCGAGTTTGCCGGGCGTCGACGACGCGCCGACGACGGCGATACCCTCCGGTTCGAAGAAGTCGGATAGACTCATGCGAAGACGTATCCGGTCGTTCACAATAAACGCTCTTGTCTTTCGTCGCGCTCCCGATTAGGTCGTTACTCGCCGTGTTCGAGATACCGCCGCCCCTCCTCGGTTTCGGCGAGGATGTCGTCGAAGATGGCCGCTTCGGTCCGGAACTTGTGGACGCTGTGGAGCATCGTGTTGTGGAACTCGCTTATCAGGTCGCCGTGAGACTTGAAGAACTCGTGGACCCACCGCTCCATCCGGTCGTCGCTTCGGAACTGGATGACGACGTGCCAGTGGTAGTTGCTGTCGGCGGTGAAGAACATGAGGACGTGCGGGTCCTCGACCAACGCTTCGTAGCAGTCGCGCCAGTGCTCCTCGAAGTTGGGGAAGTTGAACGCGATGCGGAACAGGTAGTGGCGGAACAGTTCCCGGTTCGGGAGGACGATTTCGCGGAACACCTCCTCGTCGGCCATCGCGCGGAGAATCTCGTTGACGCGGTTGTGCGACAGCGAGATGCCGTACTCGATTTCGAGTATCCGGCTGAGTTCGCGCGTCGACGCCGTCGGGTAGTCCACCCGCGCCTTGAGAATCGCGATGTCGCGCGGGGAGACGTCGAACGAGTCGTCGTCGGTCATGCTCCCTCCTTCGCCGAGTCCTCACAAAAAGCCTCGGCAGCGGTGGCGGCGACGACGGCGTCTGTCCGCCGTCAGTCGGACCGGTCGGGGAGCGCCTGCGCCAGCAGTTCCACCGGCGTCGGCGGTCCCTCGCGGTCCGCGTCGGTACCGGCGAGCGAACTGTCGGCGGGGACGGGGTCGACTCGGCTGTCGCCCAACTGCGTCCGACAGGACGTCCCCGGCGCCGTGACGACGCGAGCGTCGCTCTCCTCGATTTGCTCGACGAGGATGTCCGCGATGGAGCGACTCAGCGAGTAGTGCTCGGCCTCGTAGCCGAACGTGCCCGCCATCCCGCAACAACCCGAGTCGAGGGGGTCCACCTCGTATCCTGCCCGTCGGAGGGCGCCGACGGCGTGGTGGTCCTTCTTCTCGGCCTTCTGGTGGCAGTGGCCGTGGTAGGCGACCGATTCCTCGGGCGTCGCCCACTTGACGTCGTCGACGAGACGGAACGTATCGAGGTACTCACAGAGACCGTAGGCGTTCGCGGCCACCGTCTCGACCGCTTGCTCCGAGGAGAGGTCCAGCGCGTCCGACTGGAACATCACCGCGTCGGAGGGTTCGGCGAGGACGACGTCCCAGCCCTCGCGGACGTAGGGCGAAAGCGCCGCCGCGTTCGCCTCGACCCGGTCGCGGGCGCGGTCGACGAACCCCTTCGACAGCGCCGGCCGGCCGCTGTCCGTCCTGTCGGCGACGTCGACGGCGACGCCCGCGGCTTCGAGGACGCGGACCGCCGCCTTCCCCACCTCGGGGTGCGCGTAGTTGGTGTACGTGTCCGCGAAGAGGACGGCCTTACGCTCGTCGTCTGAGCCGACGCCGCCCGCGCCGCGCGCCGTCCGCGCGTCGGCCGCGCGCTCCCGGGAGTCGAACGGACCGCCCCGCGCCTCGAACCAGTCTGCGAGGGTCTCCCGTCGGAACGCGGGGAGGTCCCGTTCGCGGGCGATGCCGACCAGTTCCTCCCCGAGGCGGTCCGCGCCGGGCAGCGACTGCGCGAGGTTCGAGACGGGAGCGAGTGCGCTCCCGACCGACGCCAGCGTGTCGAACTCGGCGAACAGCCTGTCTCGGAGGCTCGCACCGTGTTTCTGATGTCGCTCGTGCATCACCTCGGTCTTCAGTTTCGCCACGTCGACGCCGCTGGGGCAGTCGTTCTTGCAGCCCTTACAGCCGATACAGAGGTCGAGCACCTCCTCGGCGAACTCGTCGTCGGTCGGGTCGTCGGGCAGGTCGCCGCTGACGGCCTGTCGGAGCAGGTTCGCGCGCCCGCGCGTGGACGTTATCTCCTCGTCGGCAGCGCGGTAGGTGGGGCACATCACGCCGCCCGTCGTCTCCTGGGAGCCACGGCAGCCGCCGCAGCCGTGACAGAGTTCGACCATCCCTTGCATCCCGTTCTCGTTCTCCCAGTTCAGCGACGGGTCGAACCCGAGGTCGTAGTCGTACTCGTCGTCGTACCGGAGGTTCTCCAGCATGTCGTGGTCGCCGCAGACGTTCCCCGGATTCAGGAGCCAGTCGGGGTCGAACGCGGTCTTGAGGTCGCGGAAAGTGTTCCAGATATTTTCGCCGTACAGCTTCCGGTTCCACTGCGTCCGCGCCCGCCCGTCGCCGTGTTCGCCCGACACCGACCCGCCGAACTCGACGACCATGTCAGTCACCGCGTCGGCGATGACCTCCATGTCCTCTCTGTCCTTCGAACCCTTCGTGTTCACGAGGGGGCGGACGTGGAGGACGCCCGGCCCGGCGTGCGCGTAGAACGCCGCGTCCACGTCGCGGCCCAGTTCGGAGAGCAGCGACTGGAAGCGCTCGACGAACTCAGGGAGATGTTCGGGCGGGATGGCGCAGTCCTCGATGAAGCTGATGTGCTTCTCGTCGGAGGTTCGCGAGAGCAGAATCGGAAGCCCCGCCTTCCGGAGCGTCCAGAACATCCCTCGCTTCTCCTCGTCGTGGGCCTCCAGCCCCGCGAACGCGAGCGTCTCGTCCGTCGACGGTCGCTCGCCCGCAGTGGGTGCCGGAACCTCCGTCTCGGCCCCTGGCGCCCGGTCGGCGAGGAGTCCCGCGGTCAGTTCTCTCCCCTCCTCGGCGTCGTCGGCGTAGAACTCCACGAGCAGGCCGGCCTCCGCGCCGTCGGGGACGAGCGACGCCGCCTCCGCGAACTCCGCGCGGTCGCGGGCGAGTCCGAGGAGCACGTCGTCGACGAGTTCGACCGCCGCGGGGTCGTGTTCGAGGACGTGTTGGACGTCGGTGACGGCGTCGAGCACGCTCTCGTAGAACAGCAGCGAGACGGCCTTCGTCTCCGGGACGGGTTCGAGCGATACCTCGGCCTCGGTGACCGTCGCGAGCGTTCCCTCGCTGCCCGCGAGCAGGCGGGCGAGGTTGACCGTCCCCGACTCGGCCTCCTCGACCAACACGTCGAGGTTGTAGCCCGAGACGTTCCGCTTCAGGTCGGGGAATCGCTCGGAGACTTCTTCGGCTTCCTCGTCCAGAATCCGGACGACCTCGTGATAAACGCGGTCGAGAAGCGACCCTTCGGGGTCGGCCGACGCGCGGAGGTCCTCGACGGACACCTCGCCGAACGTCTCGACGGAGCCGTCGGCCAAGACGACCTCGCACTCCTCGACGTAGGCGTCGGTCTTGCCGTACTTTAACGAGTGCGCGCCGGTGGAGTTGTTGCCGATGGCGCCGCCGATGGCGCTTCGGTCGCCGGCGGCCGGGTCGGGCGCGAACTTCAGTCCGTGCGGCGCCAGTTCGGCGTTCAGGTCGCCGAGCACCGCCCCGGCCTCGACGCGGGCGCGGCGGTCGTCGGCGTCTATCGACACGACGCCGTCCATGTAGCGCGTGAAGTCGAGGACGACGGCCTCGTTGACCGCCTGACCGGCGAGGCTGGTACCCCCGCCGCGCGGCAGGAGCGGAATCTCCCGCTCGGCGCAGTAGGCCGTTACGGCGGCCACGTCGTCGGTCGAGGCTGGGAAGACGACGCCGACGGGCGTCACCTCGTAGGCGCTGGCGTCCGTCGCGTACATCTGTCGCGTGTACGTGTCGAAACGTACGTCGCCGTCGACGCGTCCCTCGATGTCCTCGACGAGGTCCGGCCGGGCCACCTCCCCGGACGTGAACTCGTACGTCGCCCGCGGGTCCTCCCGCCCGTCGACGGTGTCGGCCCTCGCGTCGGGCGCCTCGTCCGGCGCCGCGTTCGGATTCGTCGTCATCGGCGGCGGCGCACCTCTCGACCGGCACCGCCGTCGTTCCGGGCTCGACCGTCCGCCGCCGTCGTTTCGGGCTCGACTCCACCGCCGCGCGTGCGAACCACGACCATGTCGTGTGCCGCTTCCGGTGCGCCGGGCATAAGTATTGCCTCACGCGGTGCCGGCAGGTGAGAGTCGGGGCGAACGACTATGCCCGTCGGAGCCGTCGTCGCCGATACTCCGAGCCATGACGACGATACTGCTCTGCGCCGACACCGACGTCGAACGGGTCACGGACCAGGTCGAATCGCTCACGACGCTGCCGCTCGACCCCGACCGCGTCCGCGTCGTCGTCTACCACGTCTTCCGCGCGGACGGGGACGCGGCGGACGCGAGGAAGCTCAAATCGGTCGGCCGAGCGACCGAGGCGCTGGAGGCGGCGGGGTTCGAGGTGGCGGTCGAACAGTCGAGCGGCGACGCAATCGAAGAGATTCTCGACGCGGCCGAGGCGTTCGGCGCGGACCTGCTCAGCCTCGCCGGGCGGCGGAAGTCCCCGACGGGGAAGGCGCTGTTCGGGAGCGTCGCACAGCGGGTGGCGCTGCGGTCGGACCGCCCGGTGCTGTTCTGTTCGGCCGCGTCCGACTGAACGGGGGAACGGGCGGGAAGCCGTTCGGAGACGGTCGTCGACGCGGCGCCGCGAACCGCCTACAGCAGGCCGAGGAACACCGCACCGTGGATGAGCGCCGCCGTGATGGGGATGAGAAGCAGCGTCCGCATCACGAACAGCGCGAACAGGTCGCGAAAGCGGATAGGGATGTCGTCGAACATGTCGACCATCATCGGCGCCGAGGCGGCGAAGAAGATGGCCTGCGAACTCACCACGATGACGACGAACACGCGCGTGATGAAGTCGGCGCCGACGGCGAACGTCGCGCCGATGAACATCTCCGCGCCGCCGAGGATGACCGAGGTGGCCGCCATCTGCGCGTCGGGGATGCCGAGCGCCGAGAGGACGGGGACCAAGGGCGTCCCCAGAATCTCGAACACCGGCGTGTAGATGTTGAGCACCATCGCCACCATCGCGATGGCGAGGACCGTACCGAGTATCATCCCGTTCAGCTTCAGCCCGTCGACCAGCCCCTCGAAGGAGGCGCGCGGAATCGAGGCGCCTTCATCGGCGGTCCGGACGGCCTCGTTGAACGCGAAGCGGACGTACTCCGTGGGCGTCCCGCTGAACTCCGGTTCCGGGTCCGGTTCGGCGACGTACTCGGCCGGCACCGACGACAGCGGGGGCACCCGGACGAGGACGACGGCGACGGCGACGACGGCGATGAGATACAGGAGGACGACGACGGGGAAGACGTGCAGGATTTCGAGCACGGCGGCGATGGCGCCGACGGTGCCGAGGTTGCCGGTGGCGAAGCAAGTGCAGATGACGAACACCTCGCGCTTGTCGTAGCCGCCGCGGTCGAACACGTTCCGCGTGAGGTAGTAGCCGATACTGAACGACCCGAGCCACGAGGCGGCGCCGTCGAGGGCCGACCGGCCCGGAAGGTCGAACAGCGGGTTCATCACCGGTTGGGCCAGCGTCCCGACGAACTGGAGGCCGCCGAGTTCCGCGAGGAGGTTGACGAAGACGGCGCCGATGGGGATGACGAGCGCGACGGTCAGGAGGAGGCCACCCCAGACGATACCGGAGGTGTCGCCGTTGAACAGCCACTCCGGGCCGACGCCGAGCAGGATGGGAACCGCGAAGCAGACGCCCGCGACGCGGAAGAACCAAAACAGGTTCGACGTGCGCCAATAGTCGAGGTCGGTGCGAGCGACGAGTCCGCCCTCTCGGTCCAGATAGCCGTGGTGAGTCGCCATCGAAAGCGTCGTCAACACGGCGCCCGCGGCGATGAGCGCGAAGGTGAAGTACTCCAAGAGCGTCGGGAACGCCCCCTGTATGAGCCCGACGAGAACGTCGAGCGGAATCGTCGTCTGCCCGTTCCACTGGACCGGAAACAGAAAGAAGAACGAGCCGGTGACGAACGCGAGGAGGAACTTCAACAGCGGACCCCGCTTTTCGGTTATCAACCCGACGTCGTCGATGGACTTCTGGGCGGGCTCGGCGTTCTCGCCCGGCGTGTGCTCGTCATTCTCCCACGCAGTGCTGCCGAACATGGTCCACCAGTAACGACCGTTAACAATAAATCCGTCGGCTTGGAGCGGCCGCCTTCGGAGATTACATCTATCGAAGTAAGAGCGTGATACAGAACATTGTACCTCTCACCCACCCATTTTGAGTTCTTTGTAATATATACCGTGGTTCGTTCCAGAGCGGCAGTCAAACCCGGCGAACGAGCAGATATCTAAACGTCACACCCATACGGCTGTAACATCGCGGCGTCGCCGCCGAAGGTTTTCCGACGGGAGTTCGAGAGCGGGACGATATTGTGACCACAACGATTATGGTAGTTTGTGCCTCAGTTCCCGTCATGAGCGGCGAAACGACAGACGATTCCGTACTGATAGCCGGTGCCGGACCGGTCGGGATGACGACCGCGCTCGCGCTGCACGCGCGAGGAGTCGACGCCACCATCCTCGAAGCCGAATCGGCGGACCGCGACCGGTCGGGGAGTCGCGCCATCTACGTCCACGGCTCGACGCTCCGGACGCTCGAACGGGTGAGCCCCGGACTCGGAACGGACCTCGTCGAGGAGGGACTGGTGTGGCCGACGCGGCGCACCTGCTGGCGGGGCAAAGAAGTGTTCTCGCGGACGTACGACACGCCCGGCGGCCACGGCGACATCCCGCACTTCACCAGCGTCCCGCAGGTGCGCACGGAGGAGTACATGCACGAGGCCCTCGACGAGGCCGGTATCGACATCCACTGGGACGCCGGGGTCGAGACGGTCGAGTCGTCCCCCGAGGGCGTCCGCGTCGAGACGGCCGACGGCCGCGAGTGGGAGGCGCCCTACCTCGTCGGCGCCGACGGCGGCGGGTCGACCGTCCGTTCGGAGATCGGTGCGAACTTCGAGGGCGACCAGTCGGAGAACTCCTTCATCGTCGCCGACGTCGAGGAGGTCGAAGAGGACCCCCGCCCCTTGGAGCGACTGTTCCACTACGACGACCCCTCGGTCGGCGGGCGGAACGTCCTCCTCGTCCCCTTCACGGGCGGGTGGCGCCTCGACATCCAGTGTCTCGGCGACGACGACGCAGAGGAACTGAGCGGCGACGGACAGATGCGCGAGTTCGTCCGCACGGTGATGGGCGAACGCTACGTCGACAACATCACCTGGGTGTCCACCTACAAGTTCCTGCAGGTGATGGCCGACACGTTCGTCGACGAGCACCGCCGGGTCCTCTTGGCCGGCGAGGCCGCCCACCTCCTCGCGCCGTTCGGCGCGCGGGGGATGAACTCGGGCATCGCGGACGCCGACGAGGCCGCTTCGGCCGTCGCCGTCGCCCTGCGGTCGCGGACCGACGGCGTCGCGCGCGACGAGGTCGAACTGTACGCCGCCCGCCGAGAGAAGGCGGCGAAGTACAACATGGAGGCCGCGGGGCAGGCGCTCGAATATCTTCAGGGCGACGACCCCGAGACGGTCCTCCGCAAGGAGGCCGCCGCGGCGATAGCCGACTACTTCGAACCCGCCGGCGAGTATCTCGACGACGCGCCCTACGGCCCGCACGGCGCACCACCCATCGTCACCACCGGGAACTACTGAGAACCGACGACCGGGCGGTCGCTCCGACTCGCTCGTTTTTCTCGCCCGTCGCGCAAGAAGAGCGTCGCGTCCGCAGTCGCCGCGTCGGTTACAAGTCGAGTTTCTTCGCCACCCAGTGGTCGCGAGCGGCGAGCACCATCTCCTCGTCGTCCGCGAACGCCGTCGTCTCGGCGATGAACTCATCCCACGCGCCGGTCGGCACCTGTTCGAGTTCCGCGGCCGAGGAGACGTCCGACGGACTGGCCGCGACCATCTCCTCGAAGTCGTCGAACTCGGTGTACTCGGCCATGAACGCCTCGTCGAACACGTCTTCGATGGGTATCTCCGAACCGATGTCGTGGACGTCCGACGCCTCGGGCACGTCGTCGGCAGACGCCACCGTCGACTCTAGGTCGGTATCGAGTGCCATACCGGATGCAGTGCGCCGACCGTAATAAAATCTCCTTCGGCGCGCCGAACGCTCGACGACTACGGACCGCTCCGCCTACGGAGACCACCACCCTTTATTAGCGTCTCGACCGCACGTCTGTCCATGCGCTTCGTCAGATACGACGACGGACAGTTAGGTCTGCTCACCGACGACGGCACCGGCGTCATCGACCTCGGCGACCGACTCGACCTCGACGGCCGCGAACCGCTCCTCGACTACGTGGAGGGCGACTACGACGCCGAACAGTACGCCGACGAGGACCCCGACCACGACGTTGAGGACGTCGATCTGCTGTCGCCCGTCGGCCGGCCCGGCAAGGTCATCGCCGCGCCGCTGAACTACGAGAACCACATCGAGGAGGCGCTTTCGGACCGCGACATCACCACCGACGAGTGGTTCTCCATCAAGGACAAAGGCTACTTCCTGAAGGCGCCCTCCAGCGTCGTCGGCCCGGACCACGGCGTCGAACTGCCGTTCTCGGACCGCCGGACGGACCACGAGATAGAACTCGCGTTCGTGATGGGCGAGGAGGCCAAGGACGTCGACGCCGAGGACGCGTGGGACCACATCTTCGGCTACACCATCCTGCTCGACATCTCGCTGCGCGGCGACCAAGACCGCTCGAACCGCAAATCCTACGACACCTTCACCGTCGTCGGACCGTGCGTCGTCACCGCCGACGAGATAGACGACCCCCAGGACCTCCAGATGGAACTGCAACTCAACGGCGAACGACGCCAGTACGAGAACACGGGCGATATGGTGTACACCTGCGCCGACGTCGTCCAGTACGCCTCCCTCGGCGCGACGCTCGAAGCGGGCGATATCATCACGACGGGGACGCCGGAGGGCGTCAGCGAACTCTCCGACGGCGACACCATCGAGGCCGAGATAGAGGACGTCGGCAGTATGACCGTCGACGTGACGGGCCGGGACGTCAGCTACGAGGACGCGAACGTCCAGAAGGGCGGCCAGGAGTAATCATACGCGGCCGCGGGTCGGTCAGTCGTCTCCGTCCTCGTCTCCCTCTTCGGCCGCGTACTCCGACAGCGCCGCCCGGAGGTCGTCAGGGAGTTCCATCGAACCCTGCCCGTCGGCGGGGGCGCAGACGCGCTGTTCGTAGCCGGTGAACGCCACCTCGCCGTTCGAGCGCGCGACGTACTCGAACCGAACGCTTCGGTTCCCGAGGTCCGGTGTCAGTTCGACGGTCACCTCGTCGCCCGCCTCCACCGGCCGCTCGAACTCGAAGTTCATCTCGACGAGCGGCAGTCCGTAGCCGTGCTCCTCAACGATCTCCCAGTACGGGAATCCGATGTCCTGCATGAACATGTCGGACGTCTCGTGCATCGCGTCGACGATGCGCGGATAGTGGGCGATACCGAAGGAGTCGGCGTCCGAGAACCGGACGGTCCAGACGCGTTCGTACGTCACGCTCGGACCTCCGGTCGCGTCGCGCGGGTCGCTCTCGACGGCGACCCGGTGGTTGTCGTTCGAGTCACGGAAGTCCCTTTTCCCGGCACTCAAAAGAGTGTTTCTCTCGCCTCTCCTGGCGGAGCGACGACGCGTTCGCCGACATCGAACGAACTGCACGGTCGAGGAGCGAATCGGAGGGAAGAACGCACCCGAGAGGCGAGCGTACGGCGCCAGAGGCGTGGTACCGGCTCTCGGTTCCGAAATCGCCGCGTCGCGGAGAAGAAATGTTCGATTACACCGAACAAAAGGGAGCGGAGACCGCGGGCCGGAGATGAAATGAAACCGAGATTCCCGGAATCAGGGTAGAGAGAAGACGCCGGAACGGTGTCGAGCGATTCGGCGGGTGATCGACGACCGTAGGGAGACGGATTTTTGGCATTCTATTACATAACTAGTTTTGTAATATCCATCCTCAGATTCCAAACGGTCACTCGGCGGTTCGGTGAGGTCGAACGCTACGAGGGAGAACGCTCGTTCGGCGTCGCCGCGGAACACGGCGACGACCCGTCGTGCGAACCACCCGTGAGTCTTTCGAGCGACCTGACTTCGTCTCGGCGTCGTATGGTTCTCATATCCGAAATATAGTTTCGTATATCGAATTTCGGACTGATATTTGCGAATTTCAGACACACATAGGTCGGAGAGGAAATCTGCCATGGACGCGTTTCGACGCCGTTTTCCGACGCTGCCCGAAGGTGTACCCGATGGACTTCGAGACAGACCGCCGCCAATTCCTGGAACTCGCCGGGACCGGAACCGCCCTCTCGCTCGCCGGTTGTAGCGCGCTCCAAGACGACGCCGCCCAGCAGACGACGACCACCGGAGCGGGCGAAAGCGGCGACGGCTCCCGACGAGTGGCCGTCACCGTACAACCCGACCAACAGAAACTCCAGCAGCGACGCCAGGAGATCCAGTCCGAACTCTCCTCCGGGAACGTCTCCCGGTCGGAGGCGCAACAGCAGTACCAGACGGCGCAGCAGGAACTGCTCACCCAGGCCGTCGACTCCTTCCGCCAGCGCGCCGACTCGACCTCGAACCTCAGCGTCGTCGGCGCGGTCGAGCAGTTCGGAATCATCCTCATCGCCGGGGCACCGGCCGCCCTCATCGACTCGCTGTCGTTCGAGACGGTGAACGCGCTGCTCCCGCAGGAGACGTTCCAGCAGGCGAAGTCGCAGGCCCAGCAGGGAAGCGGAACCGGGACCGCGGGCTCGGGCGCGAGCGCGACCGCGGTCGGGGATTCGACCGAGACGCCCTCTAGCTGAACTGTTCCGAACCGGGAGCGCCGACCGCTCCCGCCTCACCGCCTTCGATTAGTTTTACTAGGCCCCGCTCGGACCGGAGGACGATGAGACGCCGCCTCGGCGCGTTGGACACGCTGCTTCTGACCGCGGCCATCTGGTTTCTGGCGAAGTTCGTCCGCTACGCGTTCCCCCCGCTGTTCCCCGAGTTCCAGGCGACCTACGGCGTCTCCAACGGCACCATCGGGCTGGCGTACACCGCGATGATGCTCGTCTACGCCGTCATGCAGTTCCCGTCGGGCGTCCTCGCGGACAGGGTCGGGTCGCCCCGGGTCATCGCCGGCGGCGTGGTCACCGCCGCCCTCGGCGTCTTCGCGCTCTCGCGTCCCGTCTCGTTCCCCCTTCTCGTCGGGGGGATGGTGCTCGTCGGCCTCGGTACGGGCGTCCACAAGACTGTCGCCGTCCGCTTTCTCTCGTCGGTGTACCCCGAGCGGAAAGGGCGCGCGCTGGGCGTCCTCGACACGTTCGGCGCGCTCGGGGGCGTCGTCGCGCCCGCGGCCGTCGTCGCCGTCGCCGGCAGGTACGGGTGGGGGACGCTGTTCTTCGGAAGCGGCGTCGCCGGCCTCCTCCTCGCCGGCGCGTTCCTCGTTCGGACGTCGCCCGCGGAAGCGTCCGGCGGGGGAGAAGAGGGCGGAACGCGTAGCGACGGGAGCGAGACGAATGACCGCGGCGGCGCGTCGCTCGACGATTATCTCGCGCTGTGCGCCGACCGGCGCTTCACCGTGTTCGTGCTCGTCACCGTCGCGTTCTCCTTCACCTACAACGGCGTCGTCGCCTTCCTCCCGCTGTATCTGACCGCTTCGGCGACGGTGAGTTCGACCGTCGCGAACGGGCTCTACAGCGTCCTCTTCGCCGTGAGCTTCGTCCAACTGCTCACGGGCGACCTGAGCGACCGCGTCGGCTCGCTGCGCGTCATCGTCGGAACGCTGACGCTGGCGCTCGTCGGTCTCGTCGGCCTCCTCGTCGGGTCGACGACGCTCGCCCTCGGCGCGTCGGTGGTCGCCTTCGGACTGGGGTCGCACGGCTTCCGCCCCGTCAGGGGCTCCTTTCTAGTCGAGTTGGTGCCCGACTCGCTCGCCGGCGGCGGCCTCGGCGCGGTCCGGACGGTGCTGATGGGGGCCGGCGCCGTCGCCCCCGCCGTCGTTGGCGTCGTCTCCGAACGGGCGTCGTTCGAGGCGGCGTTCGCCCTCCTGGCCGTCTCGCTGGTCGTCGCCGTCGCCGCCTCGGCGGGACTGCTCGCGACCCGGTGACGGCCGAGCGGACGGCTCTCGACGACCCCGAGCCGAGCGGCGCTTCCAGATGAGTGGATACTTCGCAAATTCGCACGTATAATTGAGGATTTTGGAACCGCAAATACAAATTATAGAACCATACGTTTATATACGCCACTACGAGCCGAGCGTTCGGCAGACGAGCGTCGGATGAGAAGCGTAGGTACCATCCGGCGAGCGGGTGCGGATAGTCGCCGAGTCGGTGCGCGTACGACCGCGAAGTGGTAGAGTCGAATCGGGTCGAGTCGCTTTCAGTCGTTCGCGTGCGGCGCCTCCGCGTCCGTCTCCGCGTCCGTATCCGTCTGCTCGGGACGTGGGAAGTTGTCGATGGTGTCGGCGCGGAACGCCTCTTCGTCGAACTCGTACTCCCCGTCGAAGAAGTCCATCAGTGTCCGGGTGTCGCGCATCGCGTTCTTCAGACTGGTCGAGGCGCCCGGCGACGGCGTGATATTGAAGATTATCTCGTCGCCGACGATCTTTGCCTCGCCCATGTCGAGGGCCTTCTCCTCGAGGTTGACGATCTGCGGACGGACGCCGCCGTAGCCCTTCGCGCGTTCGATGTCGTCGATAGTGGCGCTGGGGACGACCTTCTGGACGTGCGGCAGGAATTTCTCGGGACCCACCTTCGGGAGGTCGTAGACGAGGTTCCGGAGGACGTAGGGGAGGAGGATGCGGTCGGCGAGGATGTTGGCGTAACTGAGGAACGCCGCGGCGTTCAGTCCGAACACGTCGAGGAAGTCCTTGACCGTCGAGACGCGGCCGCGTTCGAGCGTTGGAACGAGTTTGGCCGTCGGCCCGAACCGCGTGATGGAGGGGTCGTGGACGTCGGCGTCGCCGTGAATCGCGGCGAACGGGAGCTTCTTCATCTGCAGGGTGTACACCTTCCCGTTCAGGAAGTCGTCGGCGAGGAAGAAACTGCCCGCGATGGGGAGCAACACCGAGTCCTGTCCGTAGCCGAGCGACTTCGCCATCTGGAGGCTGTGCGATCCCGCGGCGACGACAGTCACGTCGGCGTCGAACTTCCCGGCGGTCGTATCGAGCGTGAAGCCCTCGTATCCCTCGGTTATCTCTTCGACCTCCGTGGAGGTGTAGACGTCGACGTTCGCCTCCTCGCGGGCCTCCTCGACGAACGACTGCGAGGTGGCGCCGTAGTCGACGACGTAGCCGTCGGGCGTCTGGAGGGCGAGCAGTTCCTCGTCGGGGTCACGACCCTCGACGACCTTCGGTTCTATCTCGGCGATTTCCTCGCGGTCGATGGGTCGGAGCTTCGGGTACAGGTCGCCGAAGCCCTCCTCGTGGTAGCGCTCTTCGAGGCTCTCGACCTCCTCGTCGCCCACGGCGAGGACCATTTTGCTCCGCTTCGCGTGCATCTCGCGGTCGGGGTCGTGGTTCTCCAGATAGCCCGCGAGCGTCTCTGCACCCCGCTTGACGGACTCGGCCTTCTCGAGTTTGTAGTTCGTCTCGATGTCGCCGAAGTGCAGCGTCTGGGAGTTGTTCGTGTGCTTCGAGTTGATGGCGGCTATCTCTTCTTCTTTCTCGACGAGCGCGATCGATTCGATGTCGGTGAACTTCGCCGTCGTGTAGAGCAGCGAGGCGCCGCTGATGCCGCCGCCGACGATGACGAGGTCGTACGTTCCAGCCATAGTTGGTCCTACCTCGACAGTCGTGCTTCGACCCTTTAACTCGTGCTCTATCGCCTCGAAAAATATCGACAGCCGTTGCACGGCGTATCGACGATAGTCGTCTTCGGCGGTCGCACGGGGTCGACACGAGTCGGACGCCGGGCCGAATTCGGACCGGGTACGGTACCCCCGGCCGCGTTCGCCGTACCCCGGCGATGGTGGTTTCGACCCTCCGTTCGCACTCTCGGACTTCGACGGAGTCCGGAGTTCGGGAGGGGTTTGAGCCGTTCGCAGTTTCTACAAATTGTAGAATTTTCAGAATTTTGGAGATTCGCGCTCACGCTGCCGGCACTCTCTCCCGATACCGGCGCGGGACTCCCCGTACCGCCGGATTGACCTGTCGACGCCGCGAATTTTCGACTACGCGATGCTCACCGACACGCCGGGAATCCACCACGTCACGTCGATGGTCGGCGACCCGCAGGAGAACCTCGACTTCTACGTCGAGACGCTGGGCCTGCGCCTCGTGAAGCGCACGGTTAACCACGAGGACGTCCTCCGATACCACTTCTACTACGGCAACGGGTCCGGCGACGTGGGGACCGTCTACACCTGCTTTCCGTACCCGAACGAACCGCCGAGCAGGCGGGGGCGGCCGGGGATACCCGCCGCGGCGTTCGCCGTCCCGCCGGGGTCGCTCGGCGGCTGGGAGCGTCGGCTGAGCGACCGCGGCGTCGACACCGAGCGACGCGAGCGGTTCGGGGAGACGGCGCTCCGGTTCGAGGACCCCTCCGGCACCCGTCTCGAACTCGTCGGCGCAGAGTCGCCCGTCGACCCGTGGACGGACGGGTCCGTCCCCGCCGAGACCGCGATTCGAGGCATCCACGGCGTCACGACGCTCCCCGTGAACCCCTATCAGACCGCCGGCGTCCTGGAGACGCTGGGGTTCGAGTACGTCGCCGAGGAGGGCGACCGAATCCGCTACGAGGCTCCCGGCGACCGCGGCACCGTCGTCGACCTGCTGAATCGGGAGCCCCCGTTCGCCCGCGAGGGCATCGGCAGCATCCACCACGTCGCCCTCCGCGTCCCCGACGAGGAGGAACTCCGCGAGTGGCACGACCTGTTCCGGGAGCGGGATATCGAGGTGTCGCGCATCCGCGACCGGCACTACTACCGGGCGATATACGTCCGCGAACCCGGCGGCGTCCTCTTCGAGTTGTCCACCGAGGAGCCGGGCTTCGACATCGACGAGGGCGAGGAGGCGTTCGGGTCGTCGCTGGTCCTGCCGCCGTGGGCCGAGGAGGACCGCGAGATGATAGAGGGGCAACTGCCGCCGGTGGACGTGCCGGGTGCGGCGGAGTGAACCCGCCCGCTGGCGGGGGAACGGAGAGTCAAACGGGACCGCACGACCCCGACTCGTTCGTCGCCGCGGGCGCGCCGCGCGGGGCGGCGCGGGCGGCGGTGGTCGCCCTTCACGGCCGCGGCGCGACGGCGCAGGGAATCGTGAACCTCCTCGACCCGGTGGCCCGCCACGGCGTCGCGTTCGTCGCGCCGCGGGCCGACCGGAGTCGGTGGTATCCGGGTGCGGCCGACGACCCCCTCAAACGGAACGAACCACATCTCTCCTCGGCGCTCGGCGTCGTAGAGTCCGTTCTCGACCGGGTCGCGTCGACGGTCGGCGTCCCGCGCGAGCGGACCGTCCTGCTCGGGTTCTCGCAGGGCGCCTGCGTCGCCGCGGAGTACGCCGCCCGAAACCCCGGACCGTCGCCCGTCGTCGTCCTCAGCGGGACACTTCTCGGACCGACCGTCGACGCCGACGCCGACCGGTACGCCGGCGACGAGCGATTCGACGGTACCCCCGTCTTCGTCGGGTGCGGTGCGGACGACGCGCGCGTCGACGCGGGGCGCGTGCGAGACACGGCCGACGTCTTCCGGTCGCTGGGCGCCGACGTGACGGAACGCCGCTACGACGGCGTCGGCCACGAGGTAACCGACGACGAGTTCGAGTACGTAGACGCGTTACTGGCCGGACTCGTCGGGGATCGAGACCCGGGATGACCGAGCGCGGTCGAGGAAACGCACGCCCCGTCTGGACGGCGGCCGGAGCATCGGTCTCGGTCACTGTCCCGCGGCCGCGTTGAACAGGGCCGTGTCGGCGTAAGACGTCCAGCGAACGATCTTCCCGTCCTCGAAGTCGAAGACGTGCGCGCCTCGGAACTCGACGGACCTCCCGGTTTCGCTGGACGTGCCGCTCCACGTGATGAGCGCGACGACCGTGTCGCCGCCGTCGACGAACCGCTCCGGAACAACCGAGACGTCCGTCCAGTCGTTCGCCAGGCCGGCGAAGAGGTTCTCGATTATCTCGTCCCGTCCCCGAAACGTTCCGCCGCCGACGATTCCCTCGGGTTCGCGGAGTTCGATGTCGGCGTCCCATCCGGCGGTGGCGGCGTCAAGGTCACCCTCGGCGAACGACTCGTACAGGTTCGCTGCGGTCTCGACGTTACCTCTCGCGTGTGAGTTGGCCATGGCGATACTCGACATATCCTACGACGCCAGCGACGATATACCCGGCACCACTCGCCCGGACGCCGCCCCCCTCCGACACGAGAACCCCGACCGACCGACGGCCCGCGTGCGGAGGGGGCGCGCGTTCGCTTCCGACGAGGTCGCTCCGTGGTTCTGTCGACGCGTCGGCGGGTATATGACCTCAGAGAGCGTACTACACCCGTGTCTACCCGGAGAGCAGCGGGGCTCTTTCTGTTCATGGGGGTCGCGTTCGGCGCCGCCTTCCCCGCGATCAAGGCCGGACTAGCCGACGCGCCGCCGCTTTTGTTCGCAGCGCTGCGGTACGACTTGGCGGCGCTGCTGTTGCTCGCCTACGCCGCGTTCGTTTTGGGAGACTGGCGACCCCGCCGGCGCGCCGACTGGCTGGCCGTCCTCGCCGGAGGCGTGCTGTTCTTCGGGTCCTCGGGTTTCCTCTACCTCGGTCAGCAGTACACGACTGCCGGCGTCTCGGCGATCATCTACAGTCTCGGCCCCATCCTGACGGTCGTCTTCGCGTGGGTGCTGTTACCCGCCGAGCGCCTCTCTCGACGGGCGCTGGTCGGCGTTCTCGTCGGTCTGGCGGGCGTCGCCCTCGTCGTTCGCCCCACTCCCGAGGCGCTGTTCAGCGACGGCTTCCGGGGGAAACTGCTGGTGCTGGCGGCCATTACGGGCGTCACGCTCGGGTCTATCGCGATTCGAAAGAGCGGGTCGCACATGCCCGCAGCGACGACGACGGGCCTCTCGTTGGCCCTGGGTGGTGTGGTGCTCCACGCCGGGAGTCTCCTGTCGGGCGAACCCCAGGCCGTCAGACTCACTCCGACGTTCGTTGGCTCCTACCTCTACCTCGCGGTGGTCGCCACCACGATGGCCTTCGTGGCGTACTTCTCGCTGCTCGACCGGGTCGGCCCTCACCAGGCGAATCTCGTGGTCTACGTCGTCCCCGTCGTCGCCACCGTCGTCGGGTGGGCCTGGCTCGGCGAGCGCCTGCCCGCGGTCACGCTGGCCGGGTTCGCGGTGATATTCTGCGGGTTCCTCGTCGTCAAGTGGCCAGAGCTGTCCCGGAGCGCCCGGAAGGCCGTACTCCGAACGCGGAGTCGGCGCGCTTAGCGCCGATTCGGTCGCTCCAGTCGGGTTCGATGCGTCAGTGAGACGGCGGAGAGACGAGCGCCGGAACAGCGGTTCTCTCGGTGCAGCCGCTGGGAACGGTCGAGCGAGCGCCTCAGCGAGGCCAAAGTAATCGAGCGCGGCGACCGCTACGCGGGTTGGCCGGGACCGGACGGGTCGCGGTCCTCGTCGCCGTCCCCGCGGTTGAGAATCGCGTCTCGGATGCGGTCGAACACCGATTCGTCCGCACTGACGTGTGATACGTCCACATTCGACATAGTCGCCCGGGACACTTCAATCCGGCGAGGGGACGGAGCGGGTCGCGGCGGATGGTGCCGAGGGCGGAAGCCACCTCCGAGGCGGGACCGAATCACGCCCGTGAGAGAGACCAACCGCGAGTGGTACTTCGTCGAACGGCCCGAAGGCGAACCGACGCTCGACAGCTTCGAGTTCCGCGAGAGCGACGTCCCAGAACCCAGACACGGCGAACTGCTCGTCCGCGTCCGATATCTCTCGGTGGACCCGTACATGCGCGGCCGAATGCGCGACGCCGAGTCCTACGCCGAACCGTGGGACGTGGGCGACACCCTGAAGGGCGGCGTCGTCGGCGAAGTCGTCGAGAGCGAGAGCGACCGATACGAGGCGGGCGACTACGTCACCGGCAACGGTGCGTGGGCCGACTACGCCGTCCTCGACGCCGACGAGGCCGCGCCCGTCGATACGTCCGTCGCGGGACTGCCGGCGTACCTCGGCGTCCTCGGGATGCCCGGCCGGACGGCGTACTTCGGGCTGCTGGAGGTGGGCGAACCGAAGCCCGGCGACACGGTGGTCGTCTCGGGCGCGGCGGGCGCCGTCGGCTCCGTCGTCGGCCAGATAGCGAAGCGGAACGGCTGTCGCGTCGTCGGCTTCGCCGGGTCCGACGAGAAGACCGACTGGCTCACCGACGAGTTGGGATTCGACGCGGCGATAAACTACAAATCGACCGACGACTACGCGGCCGCCCTCGACGACGCCGCGCCCGGCGGCGTCGACGTTTACTTCGACAACGTCGGCGGCCCCATCACCGACGCGGTGTTCACGAAACTGAACCTGGACGCCCGCGTCGCCGTCTGCGGGCAGATTGCCCACTACAACGACGAGGGCGCCCCGACCGGGCCGCGAAAGCTCCCGATGCTCATCGCGCCGCGCGCGAAGGTGCAGGGACTGCTCGTCGGCGACTACGCGACGCGCTTCGAGGAGGCGGCCGAGCGACTCGGGTCGTGGGTCGACGCCGGCGAACTCGAACACCGCGAAACGGTCGTCGAGGGGTTGGAGAACGCGCCGGACGCCTTCCTCGGTCTGTTCTCCGGCGACAACATCGGAAAGCAGGTCGTGAAGGTCTCCGAAGAGTGAGCACCGCGGGAGCGACGAACCGATAGAGGGTTCGTCCCCCCGTCCGAAGCCGGCGACGTGACGGACATCCGATCCGCGTTCTCCACGACAGATCCGACGCCCGACTCCGACTCGCTGCGACTCGGAGGCGTGTTGGGCGTCGTCGCCGCACTGTTCGAACGGTTCCTGTTCGCGTTCGACGCCATCACCGTCGCCGTCCTACTCGCGTTGGTCGGCGTCGTCCTCGCCCTCCGCGGCGAGCGGTGGTGGCGGGACGCGGGGTGGGCGTTCCTCGCGACGGGTCTCGCGATACTGGTCGTGCTGCCGGTGCTCCTCCTGTTCTGAGGGGAGTCAGTCCGCTCGTTCGAAGCGGTACGTCACGACTTCGTCCTCGTCGTCCCACTCGAAGTTGCCGCCGTGGACCCGGTTCATCCGCTCTTTGTACGCCGCCAGCGACTCCGAACCCTCGCGGCGGGCGTCCTCGTCGGTGAACTCGCCGAGCGTTCGCTCCTCGACGGACGCGACGCGGAACGTCTCCCCGTCGACGTCGAAGGTGTCTCCCTCCTGCGCGTAGCGGTTGCTCGCGCCGCGGGTGAGTTGCGTGACGTCGCCGTCCGCCACGGACTGCTTCACGCGGTCGTTCGGAAGTAGGCTGTCGACGTCGATTGTGGACATAGAATCACGTTCGGCCGCATCGCGGAAAAGTCTCACCGCGACGGCCGAGGCCGCCGGAGCGGTATTCGCACAATTTATATTATATTTAATATGTTTTAAAATAAATTATCTCTGCCAAATTTGTTATCAAAGTCGCCCGCGACACCTGACGGGAGATGGTTCGAGGAAACTCGGCTGCCCCGAAGAACGCATCCGAACAGACTGCCCTCCGACGCGGAGGTGGTGGCGTCGACACGGTTCGACCCGTCGACCGCGTCGTCTCGGACCCGACCGGCGGTGTACCCGCGGAAACCGAGAGACGCCCATGAGTTTGAGCCGCATCGACCGACTGGCGAACGCGGAACGGAGCCACGACACCTTCGTCTACATCGCCGCCGTCATCGCGGCGTTCAACGGCCTGCTGTTCGGATTCGACACCGGCGTCGTCTCCGGCGCCCTCATCTACATCGAGCAGTCGTTCGGCCTCTCGACGTTCATGGAACAGGTCGTCGCGAGCAGCGTGCTCGTCGGCGCGATGGTGGGCGCGATGACCGGCGGGCGACTGGCCGACCGCTTCGGCCGCCGCCGCCTGACGCTCGCGTCGTCGGTGCTGTTCTTCGTCGGGTCGCTGGGGATGGGCCTGGCGCCGAGTCTCTGGTCGCTCATCGCCCTGCGGGGCATCACCGGCCTCGGCGTCGGCGTCGCCTCCATCATCGGACCGCTGTACATCTCCGAGATGGCCCCGCCGGACGTCCGCGGATCGCTCGGCTTCCTCCAGCAGTTGATGGTCACGCTGGGCATCCTTCTGGCGTACGGGATAAACTACGTCTTCGCCCCGAACTTCCTCGGCGTCATCGGGTGGCGCTGGATGCTCGGGTTCGGCGCCATCCCGGCCGTCGCGCTCGGCGTCGGGATGTACTTCCTCCCCGAGAGCCCCCGCTGGTTGGTCGAGAACGGCCGCATCGACGAGGCCCGCGACGTGCTCTCCCGGATGCGCGCTCGCGACGACGTCGACCAGGAGATAGAACAGATAGAGGAGGTCAGCGAGAAGGAGTCCGAGGGTAGCGCCACCGACCTGCTCCAGCCGTGGATTCGCCCGGCGCTGACGGTCGGTATCGGCCTCGCCGTCCTCCAGCAGGTCAGCGGCATCAACACCATCCTCTACTACGCGCCGACCATCCTCACCAACATCGGCCTCGGCGACATCGCCTCGCTGTTCGGCACCGTCGGCATCGGCGTCGTCAACGTCGTGATGACCTGCGTCGCCATCTACCTCGTCGACCGGGTCGGCCGGCGGCCCCTGCTGCTCGTCGGCACCGGCGGGATGACCCTCATGCTGGGCGTCCTTGGTCTCGGCTTCTACCTGCCGGGTCTCTCGGGCGTCATCGGCTACGTGACGCTGGCGAGCATGATACTGTACGTCGCCTTCTTCGCCATCGGCCTCGGCCCGGTGTTCTGGCTGCTCATCTCGGAGATATTCCCGCTCCGACTGCGCGGGTCCGGGGAGGGCGTCTCCAGTTTCTTCAACTGGACGGCGAACCTCCTCGTCTCCCTGACGTTCCTCTCGCTCATCCAGCGGTTCGGCGAAGCGCTCGGGTTCTGGACGCTCGGCGTCTTCTCGTTCGTCGCGGTGGTGTTCATCTACTTCCGCGTCCCCGAAACGATGGGTCGCTCGCTCGAGGAAATCGAATCCGACCTGCAGGAGAACACCGTCGTCGGCGCGGACGAGAGAGGGGTGCAGGCGGACAACACGGACTGACGCCCTACGCCTACATTCATCTTTTAGATACTGTACGCAAAAACTATAATTCTTCGATATGTAGAGGACGATATGATAGTCGTCGTCCCCGGCCACCGCCTCGAATCCGCGCGGATACACGACCAACTACGGGCGCGGGTCGACGCGGGGATGCGGGCGTTCGAGGACCTCGACGCCTCCTACCTCGTCTTCTCGGGCGGGCAGGCGAATCCGAGCGTCGACCGGACGGAGTGCGGCGTCATGGGCGACTACGCGGTTCGGGAGGGAGTCGACCCCGACCGAATCGTGCTCGACCCCTTCGCCTACGACACCATCGGGAACGCCTACTTCACCCGCGTCCTCGCGGACGACGCGGGACTCGACGCCGAGGAGATACGGATAACGACCGACGACTTCCACGCCGAGCGAACGGTGTACGCCTTCGAGCACTGCTTCGGACCGAGCGTCCCCGTCGAAGCGACGCACACCGTGGAGACGGACGTCGACGCCGACGCCCCGGTGTGTCGGCGGAAACTGGCGCAGACGCGGCGGTTCTTCGACGGCATCGACCCCGGCGACGCGGACGCGATTCGGCGCCGCCTGCACGAGGAACACGACTGCTACGAGTTCCCCGAACTGGAAGCGGCCCGGACGGCCGCGCGCTGAATCGCCCGCGGAGCACCCGCCGGTCCGTCACCGGTCGGACGGGTCGGGAAAGAGGGCGACGGAGGGCGGGCCCGCGTCCGTGTTCGGGCACGACGCGGTCCGTTCGACCGGAATCGTCTCGCCGGTGAGGTTCGCCGCGTTCGTGTTCAACGCGACCCGGTACGTCCGTTCGCTCCCCCCGAAGACGTGGTCGTTGTAGCCGTCGTCGACGTAGGCGTTGAGATACACCTCGCCGTCGGAGCGCTTCGGTTCGCCCGGCGGTCGGTACGGCGTCCAGTTCCCGACCGCGCAGACGCCGTACCGCGGCGCCTCGACGCGTTCGGGGAACGGCGTCGGATTCGAGACGCGCAGGGTGGCGACGTCGACGTCGTTCCCGCCGTGGTAGCCCCCGTCGAACTCGACCTGACTCGCCGGGCGAAGTTCGTAGACGAGGCCGCCGGTGGCCACGTCGACGACGAGGAGGAGGGCGGCGAGGGCGGCGACGCCCGCGAACAGCGTTCTGGCGTGCGACGGGGCCAGGAGGCGGTCCGCGGCGTCGAACCGCGGGACGGCGTAGAGAAGCGCAGAGAGGAGAAGCAGGCCCGCGATGACGACGGGCGTGCCCGCGTCGAACGTCTCGGCGACGTCGAAAAAGACGGCCACGAGGACGGCGAGGACGACGCCGTAGCCGAACAGGGTCACCTGCGAGTCCGTCGTCCGCTGACAGAGGGCGAGGACGCCGACGAGGAAGACGAGGGCGAGAGCGTACTTCGAGACCGGCGAGTAGGGGTACCGAAAGCCGAGGACGAACAGCAACGCGGCGGCCGTCCCGACGACGGCCGCGGCGGCGTTGAACAGCGTGTCAGAGGTGATCGAGACCATGAGAGGGCGTCCGCCGGCGACGCCGGCTGAACATCGGAACAGTTCATCGAACTCACAAGTAGGTTTCGGAGGGGCGGGTCGAAGTGGGGATGAGAGAAAGGACGAACCGCGTCTCGGTCGCCCGACTCGGTATGTCGCTGGAACCGGTCGACGCGGCGCGGTGTCCCGAGTGCGAGGAGCGAATCGCGAGCGACGACGTGGGATTCCCGTAGACGAGCGAGCGTTCGAACGGGTCGTCCGGACTGGTCGTCTGTCCGCACTGCGACCGGGTCGTCGGCGCCGTGGCGTCCGCGTCGGACGACAGCATTCTCTTTTGACGCCGCGGGCGGGCGGGAGTCCGTCGTCGGAGCGCCGTCGTCGAGAGCCGGGGCGCTTCGTATTCGAAGCCGTGAGCGGGACGAATCTCTAGTTCGTTAGCCGAAATCACTGAAAAGCTCTGACGTGTATCCCTATCAGAGTCGTCGGAGGACGGCGGCCGCGCGCTCGCCTCGTTTCGAGGAGGCGCGGCCCCTCGGCTCCGACACGATTCGATCAAACGATGCTTCGAGAACAACTCGCGACGCCGCTTCAAGGGTCGTTGGTTCCGCAGTGGCTCGCACAGTTCGGAAAACAGCTCGAACACGCATTCGCGCCGATACGACAGGTTCTGGAACCCGTGCTATCCAGCCCCATCGCCGCCGGAATCTGGGTGCTGTTGGTCGTCTCCGCGGTCGGCGTCCTCTGGTGGGACATCCGGAAGCGAAACGAGGCGCTCCCGTCGATGATGAAGTTCGTCTGGACGCTGACCGTCGTCTACTCGGGTCCCATCGGTCTCGCCGTCTACTGGTGGGCCGGACGGACGCAGATAGCCCACGACTCGCTCTGGCGGCGCGGCGCGCGCTCGACGAGCCACTGCTACTCGGGGTGCGGACTGGGCGAAATCGTCGGCATCACGCTCGCGCAGGGCATCCTCGGGCTCCACACCCTCTGGGTCGTGCTCGTCACGTTCGGGTTCGCGTACTTGTTCGGCTACGGACTCAACATCGGACCGTTGATGCAGGAAGGGTCGAGTTTCCGCGAGGCGACGCAGGACGCGCTCCTCAGCGAGACGCCGAGCATCACCGTCATGGAGATAGCGGCCATCGGGACGGACCTGCTGTTGGCCGGCACCGCCGGCATCGGGAGCGTCCTGTTCTGGATGGCGATGGCGTTCTCGTTGTCCGTCGGGTTCATCGCCGCCTACCCCATCAACGCGGGCCTCATCTCCTTCGGCGTGAAGGAGGGGATGATGAACCCGAAGGAGATGGGCGAGGGTTCGGGCGCTTAGTCGTACAGCGCAGTTTCGAGGTAGGCGTCGACCTCGGCGCGGACGGCCTCGGGGTCGCTCGCGTCCGAGGTGGCCCGGAGCGTCCGAACGCCCTCGACGAGTGCGAACACGAACGCGACGACGCGTTCGGGGTCGACGTCGCGGAACGTGCCGTCGTCGACGCCCGCGCGAATCACCGCTTCGAGCCGGTCGCGGAAGAAGCGGTCGTGGCGGGTGAACTGCTCGCGGTACCGCTCGTCGTGGGCGGCCTGCGCGCGGAGTTCGACCATCGCCGACTCGAACTCGGCGTGCTCGGCGGACGGCGCGGCGTCGAGTGCGCGGGTCAGGACGGCGTCGAGGTGGTCGGTCGGGTCGCCCTCCGAGACGTCGGGGATGGACCGCTCGAACGCTTCGAGCATAAAGGAGAGGAACGCCACGAGCAGTTCGTCCTTGCCGTCGTGGTGCTGGTAGAGCAAGGAGACGCTCTTCTCGAAGTGGTCGCCGATGCGCTGGATAGTCAGGTCGGCGTAGCCGTGCTCGCACAGCGCACGGTAGGTCGCCCGCATGATCTCTTCGCGCGTGCCGTCGGGGTTCTCCAAGAACGAGGGCTCGCCGTCCATTGGTGAAGAGGCGTTCACCGCGGCGAAAAAGGGTTGTGATGCACCGCACGCCGCCGTCAGCGCGCCTCCGCGCTGGTCGCTCGTGCCATGTAGTAGACGGCGACGGCGCCGAGCGCGAGGTCCAAGACGCCGAGCACGACGAACGCCGGGACGAGCGTATTCCAGACGCCACCGAACGCCGTCACCTCGGCGACGGTCATCACGTCGCGGCCGAACATCAGCGCGCGCGGCGTCGACGCCGTAGGTGATGGGGTTCACCGCGGCGACGGTCCGCACCCACCCCGGCAAGGTCTCCAGCGGGAGGAAGGCGCTGGAGAGAAAGAGGAGGGGAAACTGCAGGATGTTCACGCCGATCATCGTCGACTCTTGGTCGCGGGTGACGAGCGCCATCACGTTCGAGAACGCCGTGAACCAGATCGAAAAGAGGATGCCGACGAGGACGATGCCGACGGCGCCGAGGAGGCCGGTGGCGACGTAGTCGCCGGTGTTCCCGCCTGTCTCGAACCACAGCAGGACGTAGCCGAACGTGAGGATGATGCAGACCTGAACGACGATGCGGAGCACCTCCGACAGCGACTTCCCGAGGAAGACGGCGCCGCGGTGCATCGGCGAGACGAGCGCCTTTTCGAACATCCCGTTCTCGATGTCCTCGACGAGGCCGATGCCCGAGGTGGTCGCCGCGATGAGCGACACCTGTATCGCGATGGCGGGGACGAGGTAGGTGACGTAGTTGGCGTCGCCGCCGACGCTCCCGCGAATGGCCCCGCCAGTTATCCCGCCGAACACCTCGGTGAACAGCACGAGGAACATCACCGGGTTCAGAAGCGAGAACGTCATCACGAACGGGTTCCGCAGCGTCTTCAGCGCCCACCGCTTGAGGTTTATCCACGTGTCGGTGAGAAAGCCGTTGCCGTCGGCCTTCCGCCCGCATTCGGTGCTCATCGGGGCGCCTGCCGAGCGGTCGTTTCGGCGTCCGCGCCCCCGCCGTCACCGCCGGGGTCGTCGGTATCGCCGCCGCTCTCGCCCCCCTCCGCGTCGTACTCCTCGCCGGTCACCGCGAGGAACACGTCGTCGAGCGTCGGACTCCGGACGTTGAACCCGACGACCGAGAGGCCGGCGTCCCGGAGCGAGACGAGGAGGTCGGTGCCGTACCGACGCGCCTCGGCCGAGCGAACGAGGAGTCCCTCCTCGGTCGCCTCCACGTCGTCTGCGTCGGCGGCGAGGCGGGAGTCGACGGCCACCTCGCGGGCGCGTTCGACGTTCGTCGGCGTCGGGTCGTCGAGTTCGAGCACGTCGCCGCCGACCCGCGATTTCAGCTCCTCGGGCGACCCGCTGACGGCGATTTCGCCGTCCCTGATGACGCCGATTCGCTCGCAGAGGTGGTCGGCCTCCTCCAAGTACTGCGTCGTCAGGAAGACGGTCGTCCCCCGGTCGTTGATGCGCTCGAAGTAGTCCCACAGGCGGTTGCGCGCCTTCGGGTCCAGCCCCGTCGTCGGTTCGTCGAGGAAGACGACGGGCGGTTCGTGGGCGAGGGCAGTGGCCACGTCGAGTCGCTTTTTCATCCCGCCTGAGAACTCCTTGGCCCGCTTGTCCGCCACGTCGACGAAGTCCACCAACTCCAGCAGTTCGTCGATGCGCTCACCCCGTCGGTCGCGGGAGACGCCGTACGCCTCGCAGGCGTAGCGAACGTTCTCGCGAGCGGTGAGTTCGGGGTCGATGCTCGTCTCCTGCGCCATGTATCCGATGGATTCGCGGACGCGTCGTGGGCTGTCTTCCACGTCGTACCCGTTGACGGCAACGCTCCCCGACGTCGGCCGCAACAGCGTCACGAGCATCTTGATGGTCGTCGTCTTCCCCGCGCCGTTCGCCCCGAGGAAGCCGAAGAACTCCCCTTCGGGGATATCGAGCGAGACGTCCTCGACGGCCTCCGTCCCGTCGGCGTACGTCAGGGCGAGGTGCCGGGCGTCGATTGCGCTCACGGGCCGAGGGACGGCGCGAGCAGTGAAAGGTATTATGAATGAACGTTTATTCACAGTGCGGGCGTCGGACCCGCGAGGTTCTTGCCGCGGGCGTCCGACGCGGGAGACGAACGACTGTGCCAAATTCGCTCCTCGTTCAAACGTGGGCGCTGACGCTCGGCGTGTCGGCGCTCGCCGCCCTCTCCGTCGCCGCGGTGCTCTCGACGGGCGGATCGCCGCTCGCCGCCGCCGTCGCCGTCTCCGCGCTCTGCGTGCTCGTCTTCGAGACGTACCGCTCGGGCGGCCGCTTCACGTTCGAGGCCGGGCGCGCGCGACCGCTCGAGGCCGGTGAGTTCCCGGACGCGCGGGCGGCGCTCGTCGTCCTCCGCGAGCGAACCGGCCGCGCCGCGCCGCGGCTGCTCGTGATGGATATGGACGCGCCGGGTGCCGTCGTGGGCTACGACGACGGCCGGCCGGTCGTCGCGTTCGATCCGCGTCTCCCCGACGTCGTCGGCGTCGAGGGCGTCCGCGCGCTGTTCGCGCACGAACTCGGCCACCTCGGCACCGACCTCCACACCGACGCCCTGCGCGCGCACGCGCCACCGGTCGTCGGGTTCGGTGCCTTCTGGCTCGCGTTCCTCGCCGGGCGCGGTCCGGCCGTCGCCACCGCCGGAACGCTCGCGTTCGCGGCGCTGACGCTCTCCGGCGACCGCCGGCTGAGCGGGCCACGGTACGCGCTGGGACTCGGCGCGGAACCGCTCGTCCTCGTGGTGAGTCGGTACGCGAACCGACTCGAAGAACACGCCGCGGACGCCTACGCGGCCGACGTCGTCGGTCCCGCGGTGCTGGCCGAGGCGCTGTACCGCGCCGCCGCCGTCGCCGCCGGCGACAACGACGAGGACGTGGCGGGGCCGGTGCCGTGGACCGCCGACCGCTCGCTCCGGTTCGCGCTGTTCGCCACCCACCCGCCCGTCGAGGACCGTCTGTCGCGACTGGGCTGGGAACGGCCGGACGCGGGGCGGGCGGGCCGGCCGCCCCGTCCGGACCCACCCGGCGTCGACTGACCGCGACCTACTCGGCGAACGTCACGTCCGAGAACCCGAACCGGGCGCCGCCGACGCGCGAGCGTCGAGGGCGACCGACCGGAGAGACGCCGGGTTTAATATCGGCAGATGACACGTTTCGGTATGACCCTCCCGAACGCCCTCCGGACGACCGAGATACGACCCGACCGACGCTCGTCCGCCCGCGGACTGAGCGCCTGATGTCCTCGCCGAACACCTCCGAGGAGTCCGGCGACCGAGCGAGCGACGAGGAGACGAGCGAGTGGTCCCCCGGCGGCGGCCGCGACGGCGGCCGTCCCCCGTTGGTCGCGCTACTCGGAGTCGCCCTCCTCCCCCTCCTCGTCGCGTGGTTCTTCCGGCCGACGCTGCACGCGGTGGTGTACGCGCTGTACACGACGCCGCTGTTGGTCGTTCCGCTGGTCGCCGCCGTCGTCGCCGGGTGGTTCTCCGCCGGGTACGCGCGGCGCGAAACGCCCTCGGAGTACGGTATCGGCGGCGACGACCGGCAGGTGAGTCCGCTCCGGGTGGCGGGCGTCGTGTTCGTCGTCGGTATCCTCGTGCTCTCGCCCGTCGTCAACGTCGTCGCCGGCGCCACGCTGAGCGACCGGACGATGGCGGGCGCGACGACGGTGGAGCGACTCGACGACGTCGACGCCGACAACCCGCGCATCGTCACCCGCGCGGTGGCCGAGCAGTACGCCTCGAACACGCTCAATCGGCCGCAGTACCGGGTGGGCGAGACGGCCATCACCGTCGCGAACGGGACGCCGTACTGGGCGGCGCCGCTGTCGCCTGACGGCCTGTTCAACGTGCTGACGAAAAAGCAGGCGGGGACGGTGCTCGTCGACACGACGACCCAAGGGGCGAACGTCCGGGTCGTCGAGGGGACGATGGAGAAGGGCATCGGCACCGTCTTCTTCGAGAGCTACCGCTGGCACCTTCTGAAGAGCGGAGAGTACCTCGTCGACTACGGCGACCCGAAGATGGTCGTCGAGAACGGCACCCAGCACATCGTTGTCCCGTACTCGAAGCCGACGTTCCACCTGACGCCGATTCCCCACTCGACGCCGTCGTGGGGCGGCGTCGCCGTCGTCGACCCGGACGGCACCGTCCGAACGCTCTCGCCGGAGCAGGCCGCCGAGAGTTCCGTGCTCGCGGGTCAGCAGTTGTACCCCGAGGACCTCGCGCGGCGGCGGGTCGCCGCGACGAAGTACCGCAACGGCATCGTGAACACGTTCACGAGCCACGAGGACGAGATAGAGGTCGCCCCCCTCCCCGGAGACGACAACGACCAGCCGTTCTTCGTGCTCACCGAGGAGGGCCCCCAGTACGTCGTCGCCGTCGAACCGTACGGGGAGGCGCAGGGCCTCCGCGAGGTGTGGACGATAGACGGCCAGACGGGCGCCTTCGAGGTGTACCGACCGACCCAGTCGCTGTTCGGTCCGCAGAAGGCCGCGGACCTGGTCAGACAGGCCGCCCGGCAGACCGACTGGAACCGGTTTTCGCCCGCCGAGCCGATACTGACGGTGATAGACGACCGCGAGTACTGGCAGGTGCGCATCGTCCCCGAGGACAACAGCGGTATCGCCTACGTCGCGTTCGTCGACGCGCAGAGCGGCGACGTGCGGGAGTTCGAGGACACCGACGCGATTCGGCGGTTCCTCGCCGGGGCGACGCCGACGAACGCGACCGGCGGTGCGGGCGACGCGGCCGGGGCGGGCGGCGGGTCCGGGTTGGGGAACGGCGCGCCGACCGTCGTCGTCCAACGCGTCGCGGAGAACGGCACGGTGCTGGAGACGATGGAGGTGTACGGCGACGAGACCGTTCGCATCCGACAGCCCGCGAACGGGACCGAGACCGGAAACGCCTCGACGGCGTCGGCGGGGTCCGCGGAGACGAACACGACGGCGGGCGGGATTCGAGCGGGCGCCTGAAGGACGACGGTCGCCGACGACCAGCCCCTTTCACGCGCAGGCAGCACAGCCGAGTGCGTCCCCCCTGAACCGACGGTCCCCCGATGTCTCCGAGAGATACCGACGAGAGCGAGGCGTCCCGGCCGCGTGACGAACCGGTCGCCGAGACGTACTCCGGACTGGAGGCGCTCTCGACCGACCCCGACAACGCGCAGACCGACTCGCGGGAGAACTTAGAGAGCTACCTCACGCCGCGGGAGGAACACTACGTCCGAAACCACCACCGGACGCCCGAGATAGACGCCGAGGAGTGGACCGTCTCGCTGACGGGCCTCGTGAATTCGGAGGCGGACCTGTCGATGGCGGCGATACGGAACGACTACCCCACCGAATCGGTCGTCCACATGATGGAGTGTTCGGGCAACGGTCGGGCCTACTTCTCGCCGGACGCCGAGGGCGACCAGTGGACGTTCGGCGCCGTCGGCAACGCCGTCTGGACCGGGACGCCCCTGCGAGCGGTGCTGGAGGACCACGGCGCCGAAAGAGATGAAGAGAAGTGGCTGACGGTGATGGGCGGCGAGGCGAAGGCGGACGAAGACGTGTTCTGCCGGTCGATTCCGATGGCGAAGGCGCTCGACGACTGCATCCTCGCCTACGAGATGAACGGCGACCCGATGACCGCCGAGCACGGCTACCCCGTCAGACTCCTCGTGCCGGGGTGGTTCGGCAACAACAGCGTGAAGTGGGTCGAGGAGGTGCGCGTGATGGACTCGATGGTCGCCGGCGAGGAGTGGGAGTCGCGGGACGGCCGCGACTACACCGAGTACCAGCAGTCCTCCTACCGAATCGTCCCCGCGCAGGACGACGAAGCCGAACGGTACGCCTCGGTGGACAGCGTCGACACCCACGACCAGATGCGGGAGACCGAGGAGATACGGAACGCCTACTTGTTCGACCAACTCGTCAAATCGCTCGTCACGTCGCCGGCGGACGGCGCCGTTCTCTCGCCGGGCGCCGACGGGCGCGTCGAGGTGACGGGCGTGGCGTGGTCCGGCGACGACGCGGTCGAACGCGTCGAGGTGTCCACCGACGGCGGCGAGACGTGGGGTGAGGCCGAGTTCGTCGGTCCGGACCTCGGCCGCTACGCTGTGCGGAAGTTCCGGTACGTCTGGGACGCCGACCCCGGCGAACACACCGTCGTCGCGCGCGCGACGGACGACCGCGGGCGGACGCAACCGGCGACGGTGTCGGACCCCGAGGAGGGCCTGCGCGGTATCGAGGGCGACCGCTACCCGTGGAACCAGAAGGGGTACGGGAACAACGCCTACCGACCGCTCGGTTCCTCCGTCACCGTCGAGCGGTAGCCGCCTACGCCGTCGCCCCGACCCGCGCGAGCAGTCTGTCGCAGACCAGCACGCCAGCCGCGATAACGACCCAGAGACCGAGGACGGCGACGAGGAGCGCCGACCAGTGCGGAATCGGCGTCGACGCCGGGGCGCCTGCGCCGCCGTGAAGCGGCACGGGGGCGACGAGTGCGGCGTGCGCGACGGACGTCGAGAGCGCGGCGAGGGGGAGCACCGGCGTCACGCCGCCTCCGTCGCGCTCTCGGCCCGCCGCTTCACGCCGGTGCGGTAGACGTAGTAGCCGGCGCCGAGGATGAGGAGGCTCACGGCGGCCCAGTGTGGGTTGTACTGTCCGCCCTGCGAGAGCGGTTGGTGCAGACCGAGGAGGACGTGGTCGACGAGCACGTCGTACAGGTCGAAGGCGCCAAGGCCGATGACCGCCGCGCCGGCCACCGGTCGGAGCGCGAGGGGAACGTCGGTCCGGCGTTCGGACTGCCAGAGGAGACCGGCGCCGACGCACATGATGACGAGCATCGCGAGGGAGAACAGACCGTCCGCGAGGATGTTCGTCCGGAGGCCGGTCATCGTCGTCTGCGGGTAGATTCCCGAGAGGAGGTGGTGCCACTGGAGGACGTGATGTAAGACCAGCACGTCGATGAGGCCGCTGAAGCCGAAGCCGAACACGCCCGCCGAGAGGAGCGACCGACGGGTGACGCCGTCGGCCGCCTCCAGCGAACGGGTCGAAGAGGAGGTCTGACCGCTCATTGGTAGCTCTCGAACGCACACACCGGAAGGCGGCGGGGCTGTATATGCAGGTGGTTCAAACGCCGGGCGTCGGGTACGCGACGGCGACTCGGACAGAGGGCGGCCCGGCAAGACGCCTTTTCACGCTCGTGTCCGTACCGCCGATGATGCGCGAGTACGACCTCATCGTTCTCGGCGGCGGAACCGGAAACATCGTCGCGGCGGCGGCCGCGGATGACGGACTGGACGTCGCGCTCGTCGAACGCGACAGGCTCGGCGGCACCTGCCTCAACCGCGGCTGTAACCCCTCGAAGAAGCTCATCCACCGGGCCGACGCCGCCGAGTCGATCGCGAACGCCGATTCGCTCGGTCTCGACGCGTCGCTAGACGGCGTCGCGTTCGGGGATATCGTCGACGAGGTCACCGAGGAAGTGACCGAGGCGGCCGAGGCGAAGGCCGAACGCGCCCGCGAGCACGAACGCATCGATTTCTACCAAGCGGAAGGGCGGTTCGTCGACGAGCGGACGGTCGAAGTGGATTCAGAGGACGGTACGGAGGAACTGACCGCCGAGCGTATCGTGCTCGCGGGCGGGTCGCGGCCGATGATTCCCGACTCCATCGACGGCACCGACGAGGTGGACTACCTCACCAGCGACGAGGCGCTTCGGTTGGGGGAGTTGCCGGACCGCCTCGTCGTCGCCGGCGGCGGCTACATCGCCGTCGAGATGGCGCACCTGTTCGGCGCCCTCGGGACGGACGTGGCCGTCGTCGGCCGAGGGGACGTCCTCCTCGACAGGGAGGACCGCGAGGTGGCCGAGCGACTGACCGAGGCGTACGGCGAAAAGCACGAACTCCACCTCGGCCGCGAGGTAACCGCACTCCGCGAGGACGGCGAGGAGACGGTAGTCGTCGCCGAATCCGCGGATGACGGCGACGGAAGCGGCGACCGCATCGAACTCGCCGGCGACGAGGTGCTGTTGGCGACGGGTCGGCGACCCAACTCCGACCGTTGGAACGCCTCGGCGGCCGGACTCGACACCGACGACGGATTCGTCGAGACGGACGAGTACCTCGAAACCTCCGTCGACGGCGTCTACGCCATCGGCGACATCGCGGGCAACTACATGTTCAAACACTCCGGCGACAAAGAGGCCGAACACGTCGTCGAGACGCTGACCGGCGAGTCGCGGTCGGCGGTGTCCTATCCGGGAATGGCGCACGCCGTGTTCGGGTCGCCGCAGGTCGGAAGCCTCGGAAAGACCGAGGAAGAGCTAGACGGCGGCTACGAAGTGGGTACGCACGCGTACGACGATACCGCGCTCGGGTCGGTACTGGCGGACGACGGCGGGTTCGCGAAGGCCCTCGTCGCCGACGACGGCGAGGTGCTCGGGTTCCACGTCGTCGGCCCGCACGCGTCGATGCTCGTCCACGAGGTGAGCACCGCCGTCGCCGCCGGCGCGGACGCCGAGACGATAGCCGAGACCATCCACGTCCATCCGGCGCTGTCGGAAGTCGTGCAGGGTGCCTTCCGCGACGTTCGGGACGTGGCGCCGTCGGGAATCTGACTCCCGCGGCGCCGCCGAACCTCCGAACAGGCGTCTCGACGGTGTGAGACCGCAGCACACCTCGATGTAGTGTCTCGCGGCCGAACATATTTTTCTGTCCGAGGGTGCGAACCTAATTTTACAATATCACGAATCTCGGCGATAAAACTTAACACACGGGAGAAGAGAGACTGGCTGTCATGCCCGCAGAGTCGTACGGAGCCATCAGCCTGCTCCCGGCGCTGTTCGCCATCGTGCTGACGCTGGTGAGCCGGCAGGTGCTCCTCTCGTTGTTCACCGGAATCTGGATCGGCGCGACCATACTGGTCGGGTGGAACCCCATCGGGGGGATGGCCCACTCCCTCCAGTTGGTCATCAACAGCCTCATCACGCCGTTCAACAGCAAACTACTGTTGTTCACGTTCCTCTCGGGGGCGATGCTCGGGATGATATTCCTCTCGGGCGGGATGAAGGCGCTGGCTGAGCGCATCATCGCCCGCATCAAGACCCGAAGACAGGCCGAGGTCGGCACGAGCATCCTCGGGATGCTCATCTTCGTCGACTCCTACGCGAGCACGATGATCACTGGGTCGGTGATGCGACCCATTACCGACCAGTTCGACATCAGCCGCGAGAAACTCGCGTACCTGCTCGACTCGACCACCTCACCGGTCGTGAGTATCGCCGTCGTCTCGACGTGGGTCGGGTTCGAGGTGGGACTCATCCGCGACCAGTTCTCCTCGCTCGGCATCGACCAGAGCGCGTTCGTGGTGTTCCTCCAGAGCATCCCGTACCGCTTCTACAGCCTCCTCGCAATCGCGCTCGTGTTCATCCTCGTCGGCATGGGTTGGAACTTCGGCCCGATGAAGCGCGCCGAGAAGCGCGCGAAGGAGGAGGGGAAGGTGCTCGGGGACGACGCCGACCCCCTCATCGAGACGCGCGAGGAGGACATCGTCACGCCCGACCACGTCGACTCGCGCTGGTGGTACTTCGCCGCACCCATCGTCGCCTTGGTCGCCGTCACCGGGTTCGGTCTGCTGTACTCCGGCGGGTGGCCGTCGACGGCGCCCGTCGAGGCCCTGAAGGACGCCGCCACCGCCGACGCCATCCTGTGGGGCGTCTTCTCGGCCTGCGCCCTGCTGCTCGCCATCCTCGTCGGACACGCCCGCATCGAACTCGAAGCGGTGAGCGACTCCATGTTCGAGGGGTTCAAGATGGTGATGTTCCCGGTGGCCGTCCTCACGCTGGCGTGGACCATCGGCGGCGTCAGCGAGACGCTCGGCGTCGGACCGTTCGTCGTCAGCATCGCGGAGGGCATCATCACCGCGCCGCTCCTGCCGGCTATCGTGTTCGTCGCCGCGGCCATCGTCTCCTTCTCCATCGGCACCTCGTGGGGGACGATGGGCATCATGTTCCCCGTCGCGGTGCCGTTGGCGTTCCAACTCGGCGCACCGCTTCCGGGCGCTATCGGCGCCATCCTCACCGGGTCGCTGTTCGGCGACCACTGCTCGCCCATCAGCGACACGACGGTGCTGTCGTCGATGTTCGCCGGCGCCGACCACGTCGACCACGTGAACACGCAGATTCCCTACGCGGTGCTCTGCGGGGCGGTGGCGACGCTGCTGTTCCTCGCCACCGGATACGGATTCAGCGGCCCAATCCTGCTCCTGCCCGTGGGCGTGCTGGCGCTGTTCGTCACCGCGTACTACCTCTCGGAACGCCGCGACGCGGACGTTCCGAACGTCTTCGGTTCCTCGTCGGACTGACGAACCCCGACGCCGTCTGACTTTTTTGACGCCGAACGACGAGCGAGCGCGCGGTCGAACCGCTCGGGAGGCGTTTTTTGTCACTGGTGCGATCAGATGTGGGCAGAATGGAACGGGCGTACGTTTACTACGGCTTCCTCGCGCTCTGGGGCTGGACGGACGGGACAGACGCGCTCCTGACCGGAGCGACGCGGGGGTGGAACGTCCCGTCCGCCGTACAGGCCGTCGCCGGCGCCCTGCTGGTCGCGGTGGCGGGACGAGGCTAGCGAGGGGGTCGCCGTCCGACTTCGAGGTCGGTCCGGCCGGGTTCTGGGGCGTCGTGCTCGGCGTCTCGGCCCTCCTCGGACTTCGTCTGCTCCGAGTTCGACCGACCCGTCGATGGAAAGGCTTCGTCGCTCACGCCATCTTCGCGAGACTCACGAACGACCCTTCTTCGGCGGTTATCCACGTCGTCGTGCGCTCGAAGCCGACGAGGTCGGGCGGGAACAGCGTACACTCGGCCGGCCCGCCTCGCGGGAGGACTATCTCAGCCGTCAGTCGCGGCGGTCGGTCCGTCGGCCCCGTCTCTCTCGGCGGGCGGTTCTCGGCGTTGTGCGTGGCGTTGTCGTCCATCGTTGTGACCTCGGGAGCGAATTCGCTCTCCACGGCAACTACGACCACCGGGCGCATGACTGGCCACCGTGGTTCCCGGCGGGCGAGAACTGCGGGCCCCGTCGGCTCCTCGACCGCGCGTTCGCGACGCGGGAGTAGTCGGCCCCCCACCCCGTGAAGATTATCCAGTGATATTACCAACGTATTTCATCACCGAGCCGGTACGGGCGAGCATGAGCTTCACCGACGACCTATCGACGGTTGCGGACCCCATCTGGGACGCCATCGAGGACCACCCGATGGTCCGGCGGTTGGGCGCGGGCACGCTGTCGACGGACCCCTTCGAGTACTGGGTGCGGCAGGACTACGTCTACCTCGTCGACTACGCGCGGGTGTTCGCCTACGGCGCGGCGACGGCGCCGGATTTGGAACGAATGGGCACGTTCGCCGAACTCTTAGACTCGACCATCAACACCGAGATGGACCTCCACCGCGCGTACGCCATGGAGTTCGGAATCGGCGAAGCGGAGTTGGAAGCGACGGAGGCGTCGCCGACGACGCGAGCGTACACGGACTTTCTCGTCCGCACCGCCGCGACGGGGTCGTTCGGCGACCTGGTGGCCGTTCTCCTCCCGTGCATGTGGGGGTTCAACGAGACGGCCGAGCGACTGCGGGCGACGGGCAAACCCGACGACGAGCGCTACGCCGAGTGGATAGACACCTACGCGGGCGCGGAGTTCACCGAACTCACGACGTGGTGCAAGGAGCTGATGGACGACGTGGCCCGCGGCGCGAGCGACGCGGAACGCGAGCGCTACCGCGACCTGTTCTACGAGTCAGGGCGGTACGAGTACCGCTTCTGGGACGCCGCGTGGCGACAGGAGGGGTGGGAGCTATGAGCGAGAGAGACGGGGACGAACGCGGACCCGAGCGCGAGTCCGTCCCCGAGTCGTTCGACGCGTACGCCGAGACGGTCGCCAACGCCCGCGTCACCGACTGGCTCCGGGAGCGCGCCGAACCCGAGTGGATGGCGGCGACGACCCACCGGTTCACCCGCGAACTGGGCGCCGGCGAGGTGGACGACGCGGCGTTCCGGCGGTATCTGGTGCAGGACTACGCCTTCCTCGGGTCGCTCGTCGGCCTCGTGGGACACGCCGTCGGCGACGCGCCGACGATGGCGTCGAAGCGTCGGCTGTCGACGTTCCTCGGAACGCTCACATCCGAGGAGGACGACTACTTCGAGCGCTCCTTCGAGGCGCTGGGCGTCTCACCGAAACGGTACGAGAACCCGACGCGAACGCCAACGACGCTGGCGTTCGAGGACCTCATCGGCCGCGCCGCGCGGGAGGGCGGCTACGCCGAACGACTGGCCGTGCTCCTGCCCGCCGAGTGGGTGTACGAGGAGTGGGCGACGGCCGTCGACGAGGGGTCCCAATCCCCCGACCGATTCTACCTCGACGAGTGGGTGCACCTCCACGCGAACGAGGAGTTTCGGGCGTTCGTGGGATGGCTCCGCGCGGAACTCGACCGCGAGGGCGCCGCGGCCTCCCCGCGGCGTCGGCGCCGCCTCGAACGGCTCTTCGCGCGGACCGTCTCGCTGGAAGTCGCGTTCTTCGACGACGCCTACGGGGACCACGCGTCGAGCGGGGGTGAGCGGGAGTGGTGAGTTCGACCGTCGCCCTCGGCCTCACCGTCGTCACCCTCTCCGTCTTCGCGGGGTTGGGACTGTGGGTCTCGCGGGGGCGCGTCGACTCCGTCGAGGACTTCATCACCGCCCGCGGCGCCGCGGACGAGGGGCGGTTGAGCGCCACGCTCGTCGCCTCGGTGATGGGCGTGTGGATACTGCTGTCGGCCCCCGAGGCGGGCGCGCTGTACGGTATCGCCGCGGCCGTCGGCTACGGACTCGGCGAGGCGGCGCCGATGCTCGCGTACTCCCGATTAGGGCCGCAGATTCGAGAGCTGATTCCGGAGGGGCACTCGCTGACCGAGTACGCCTACGCGCGGTACGGCGGCGCGATGTACGCGTTCGTCCTCGCGGTCAGCGCCCTCTACATGTTCGTCTTCCTCGCCGCCGAGTTGACGGGCATCTCGCTGGCGTTCCACTACGTCGCCGGCGTCCCCCAGTGGCAGACGGCCACGCTCGTCACCGGGTTCGTCCTCGTCTATACCGCCTACGGCGGCCTCCGGGCGAGCATCGCCACCGACGCGGTGCAGCTGGTCGTCGTCCTCCCCCTCCTCGCCGGAAGCGTCGCGGCCCTGCTGTTCGCGCTCGGCGGACCCGGCGCCGTCGTCGACGGCGTCGCGGACGCGAACCCGGCGCTCTTGGACCCCGGCTACGTCCCCGGCCTGCGGTTCGGCGTCGCCCTCGTGTTCGCGGTGCTCGGCGCGGAACTACTCAACCAGACGTGGTGGCAGCGAATCTACGCCGCCGACGGCTCCGAGACCGTCAAGCGGAGCTTTCGCGTCGCGACCGTCGCGAACGGGCTTATCCTCCTCGTGGCCACGCTGCTCGGCGTCGTCGCCGTCGGAAACTCCGGCGTCGTCACGACGGGCGCGGAGTACAACGCCGGCGTCGCCTTCTTCGTTCTCCTGGACGGCGCGTTCTCCGAACCACTGGTGGTCGGCGTCCTCCTTCTCGCCCTGCTGCTCGTGACGAGCACGGCCGACTCGCTGTTCAACGCCCTCTCGAGTCTCGTCACCGCCGACCTGCCGCGGGTGCTGGACGACCCCGACGACCGGACGCTCCGACTCGGCGCGCGCGCCGTCACCGTCGTCGTCGCCGTCGCCGCCGTCGCCGTCAGCCTCCGCGCGCGCAGCGTCCTCAGCCTGTTCTTCGTCGCGGACCTCCTCGGCGCCGCCGTCGGCGTCCCCCTCGTCTACGGGCTGTTCAGCGGTCGGCTGTCGGGACGGGGCGCGCTGGCGAGCGCCCTCCTCGGCCTCGCCGTCGGGAGCGCGTTCTTCCCCTTCCCGTTCGGACTGCACGGCGCGGTCGACTCGCTCCTCGGCGGCCTCCTCCCCGCGCCCGACCCGACCTACCTCGTGCCGTTCGCCGGCGCGTTTCTCGTCTCTTCGGCCGCGGCGGCCGTCGCGGCGCGCTTGTCGAGCCGCGAGTTCGACCTCGACCGCCTCTCGCGGGAGATTCGCCGCCTCGACCGACCCGTCGCCGACGGCGGAACGCCGCGCGACCTGGACGGTCCGAACGGGCCTGACGGTCCGGGCGGTCGACCCTCCGAGGGGGCGGAGGACCGATGAGTTCCGTCGCACGCGCCGCGCGCGACGACCTCGCGCTCGTCACCGGTGGTGCCGACGATGAGTCGGCAGCACGTCGAACAGCGTTCGACGGCGGTGACGACCGATGAGCGACGCGACGCCGACGCTCTCTGGGAATCGACTGGCGGGGGTGCGCGAGCGACTGTCCGGGATGGGCCCCGCGTGGGTCGCAGGCGCCGTCGCGGCCGGACCGGCGACGATGGCGAGTCTCGTCACCGCCGGAGCGGCCTTCGACTACGCGCTGCTGTGGGTCGTCGTGCTGTCGGCCGCGGCGGGGACGCTCGCGCAGTATCTCGCGATGCGGTTGGGGCTGCTGACCGAGCGCGGAATCGTCGCCGTCGTGGAGGCGCACCTCGGCGAGCGGTGGGCGTGGCTGCTCGTCGCCGACGTGGTGGTCGCCGCCGGCGCCGCACAGTTGGTGATACTGAACACGCTCGCGACCGTCACGGCGACGGTGACGGGCGTGAGCGCGGGAGCCTGCGGCGTCGCGTGGGCGCTGGTGCTCGCGGGCGGACTGGCGGGACGGGGCTACGACTTCCTCGAACTGGCGGCGAAACTACTCGTGGCCGGCGTCGTCGTCGCGTTCGTCTCCTCGCTTCTCGTCGTGCCCGTCGACCCGGGTGCCGCGGCGCGGGGACTCGTCCCGACGCTCCCTGCGGGCAGTGCGGTGCTGGCCGCCGGCATCCTCGGCGGCGCAGTGCACGTCACGCTGGTGACGATGCACTCGTACACGATGCGGGCACGCGGGTGGTCGGCGTCGGACGCGGGTCTCGCCGTCTTCGACGTGGTCGCCTCGATGTTCGTCGCCTTCGGCGTCTACAGCGTCGCCATCTTCCTCGTCGCGGCGAGCGTGCTGTCGGACCCGAACCTCACGACGGTGGGCGCCGCGGAGGCGCTGGGTCCGCTCGTCGGCCCGAGCGCGGAATGGCTGTTCCTCCTCGGACTCGGCGGCGCGGCCGTCTCGACGCTCGGGGGCAACACCGTCGCGCCGCCGTTCCTCCTCGCGGACAAACTCGGCTGGGGGACGACGGTCGAGGACGGACGCTACCGCGCCTTTCTGGCCGGATTCGCGCTGCTGTCGGCGCCGGGCGCGTTCATCGGCGGCGAGGTGCTCGGCCAACTCGTCCTCGTCCTCGCCCTCGGCACCGTGGGAACGCCGTTCGCCCTCGCCCTCGTGCTCTACCTCCTGAACTCCCCGGCGGCGCCCGAACCGACCTCGGCGCTCGCCAACGTCGGCGGCGTCGCAGTCTTCCTCGTCTCGGGTGCGCTGGCGACGAACTTCGTCCGCGGGGAGGTCGCCGGCGGCGTCGGTCCGCTCTCGGGGGGCGTCCTCGCGTTCGCCGTCGTCGTCGCCGTCGCGACGGTCGGCCTCGCCGGAAAGTACGTCCGCGAGGAAGTTGGGAGCGCGTAGGCGCGGTCGGACCGCCCGGTCGCCGGCCGCCGGTCACCTCCGGTCGTCGGTACCGCCGAATCGGACCTTCCGTGTGCTGTGTGTCCGTACAGCACACCGACCGCGTTTCGATGCGGTGCTGCTAGATATTCACACGCGGTCGAAACGGGCGCTAACCCCCCGTGTACGGCGAATTAGTATCCGGTTGACAGGGCCAAGTACCGTATAACAAAGTACGTACCTCCCGGTTCGGTCGGTAGACCCGCCTCTCTACTCGGCGGTCGAACACACATGCTCGAAGTTACACAGGCGGCCCCTTCGACCCGCGCTCTCCACGGAATCGAGGGAACGACAGTCGACGCGCAGACAGCGACATCGCACGGCCGGAGGTCGACGTGGCGGTGACGGGTCTGTACGAGAGCCGACAGGACCCGGACGAACAGCGGCGGGCGTTCACGTCCGGCGAGGTTCCCGTCTCAGTCGTCGGTCTCGGGAAGATGGGACTCCCCCTCGCCGCGGTGTACGCCGAGACGGCCGGCGACGTGGTCGGCGTCGACGTCGACCAGGACGTCGTCGACGGCATCAACGAGGGCCGCTCGCACATCAAGGGCGAACCGGGCCTCTCGGACCTCGTCGCCGAACAGGTGGAGGCCGGGCGACTCCGCGCCACCACCTCGGCCGCCGAAGCCGCCGAAGCCGCGGCGGTGCACGTCGTCATCGTCCCGACGCCGCTGACGAACGACCACGAACCGGACCTCTCGGCGCTGACCGCCGCCGTCGAGGGTATCGGCGAGGGCCTCTCGAAGGGCGACCTCGTCGTCGTCGAGTGCACCGTTCCGCCGGGAACGTGCGAGGGCCGCGTTCGCCCGCTCCTCTCGTCGGTCAGCGGCCTCGACGAGGACGAGTTCGGCGTCGCCTTCTGTCCCGAACGGACGTCCAGCGGACGGGCGCTGAAGGACATCCGCGGCGCGTATCCCAAGGTCGTCGGCGGCGCGGACGAAGAGAGCGGCCGCGCGGCCGAACTCGTCTACGGCGAACTCACCTCGAACGACATCGTCCCGATGGAGGACGCGACGTCGGCGGAGGCGGTGAAACTGTTCGAGGGCGTCTACCGCGACGTGAACATCGCCCTGGCAAACGAACTCGCAAAACTCGACCGCGACCTCGGCATCGACGTCAACGAGGCCATCGACGCGGCGAACACCCAACCGTTCTGCGACATCCACACGCCCGGTCCGGGTGTCGGGGGCCACTGCATCCCCTTCTACCCGTACTTCATCATGAAGTACACCGAGACCGACACCCCGCTCCTGCGGACGGCCCGCGAGGTGAACGACTCGATGCCCGCACACACCGTGCACCTGCTCGCCGACGGTCTGGAGGCGATGGGGCGCGACGTGGACGGGTCGACCGTCGCGGTGCTCGGAATCACCTACCGGGCCGGCGTCGAGGAGACGCGGAAGACGCCCGCCGCCGGCGTCATCGACGGCCTGAACGCGCGCGGCGCGAAGGTGCTCGCCGCCGACCCCCTCATCGACGACATCGAGTCGTTCGGTGCGACGCCCATCGAGGCCCGAGATATTCCCGATGCAGACGTCGACGCCGTCGTCCTCGTCACCGCTCACGAGGAGTTCGCCGATATCGACTGGGGGCGTCTCGAAGACGCCCTCCTCGTCGACGGACGCGGCGTCCTCGAAGAGTGGTGCGGCGACGGCGACTACCGCATCCTGACCATCGGAGGGGGAGAGCGTGTATCGGGACAGTAGCGTCGCCGTCGTCGTCCCCGCCTACAACGAGGAGGGGTTCGTCGGCAGCGTGGTGCGCGGTATCCCGGCCTACGTCGACAAGATATACGTCGTCGACGACCGGTCGACGGACGGCACGTGGGACGAACTGCAGGAGTGCGCGGAGCGGATGAACGCCGAAGGCGAGGGCGACGGCGAACGCGTCGTCCCCATCCGCCACGAGCGGAACCGCGGCGTCGGCGGCGCCATCAAGACCGGTTACAAACGGGCGCTGCGCGACGAAATCGACGTGACCGCCGTCATCGCCGGCGACGGGCAGATGGACCCGAGCAAACTGACGCAGTTTCTCGACCCCATCGTCGACGGCGAGGCCGACTACACGAAGGGTAACCGCCTCTGGCGCGAGGACACCTGGCGTGAGATGTCGCGGTGGCGGCTGTTCGGCAACCGACTGCTCACCGTCCTGACGAAGATAGCCAGCGGCTACTGGGGAATGGTCGACCCGCAGAACGGCTACGCGGCCATCTCGCTGCGGGCCCTCGAGGAACTGCCGATCGACGACCTCTACGAGGAGTACGGCTTCCTCAACGACCTGCTGGTGCATCTCAACGTGCAGGGGCTCCGAATCGCCGACGTGCCGCACGAGGCGGTGTACGGCGAGGAGCAGAGCGGTATCAAGTACTCGACGTTCGTCCCGCGACTGTCGAAGCTCCTCCTGCGCGATTTCCTCTGGCGGCTGAAGATGAAGTACTTCGTCTACGACTTCCACCCGACGGGGCTGTGTTACGCACTCGGCGCCGCCGGAACCGGCGCCGGTGCGGTCGCGGCGCTGAAGGCGCTGGCGGACCGCGACTCCGAGAGCCGCTTCACGGACCTGCTGCTGTCCGGCGTCGTCTCGCTTCTGGGATGGCTCTTCTTGGTCGTCGCCGTCGTCCTCGACATCGACCGGAACGCCGACCTGATGGCGTCCGGCGAGTACGGCGAGCGACGCGCGGAGGCCGACATCCCGGACGCGGCGTACGCGCACGCCGGCGAAGCGACGAGCGGCGCCCCGGAGCGAGCGAGCGACACCGACCGCGGTCCCGACTCCGAGAGCGAGGACGCGAGCGGGAACGAAAGTGCCGCGGACGGCGGTTCCGAGGACGTCGACCGGTCTTCCGGGGGGAGCGAACGGTGACGGACGCCCGTCGGTCCACTGCCGGCCGCCGCGGAGGTGAACGCAGCCGTGCGGAACTCGGCTGAACGCACGTCCGGCGCGGTCGGACTGACCGTCGAAGCGGTCCTCGTCGTCGTCGCCCTCGCAGTGTTCGGGGCGGCGGCGCTGACGCTCCCGCCGGGTCCGACCCGTATCGCCGTCGTCCTTCTCGGACTGCTGTGGCTTCCGGGCTACGCTATCACGACGCTGGTGTTCCCGAAGCGCGTCGTCGAGCGACCGGCGCGAAGCCGTCGGTTGGGACGAACCGACACCGGGTCGCGCCGCGGGACGCTGACGGGCGCGCAGCGCGCCGGACTCTCGCTCGGCCTCAGCGTCGCCGTGCTCCCGGTGTTCGGCGTCGTCATCGTGGCCAGTCCGCTCGCGCTCTCGGTCCCGGTGGTGCTCGCGGCGGTGGTCGGGTTCACCGTGCTCGTGTTCGCCCTCGGCCTCGTACGTCGGGTGCGGAAACGCGAAGAGAGCCGGTACGTGCTTCCGCTGGCCGCGTTCCGCCGGACCATCGGCGCCGGGTTCCAGGGGTCGGCCCTCGACACCGGACTGAACGTGCTGCTGGTTCTCGTTCTCGTCGTCGCCAGCGCCGGGTTCCTCGGGGCGGTGGCGCTCCCGCAGGACCAGACGAGTTACACGCGGGTGTCGCTGCTCACCGAGAACGAGCAGGGGAACCTGGTCGCCAACGGCTACCAGACGGACCTCACGGTGGGCGAGTCAGCCGAGTACGTACTGGAGGTCGCGAACCACGAGAACGGACCGGAGACGTACACCGTCGTCGTCGAACAGCAGGAAGTGGGTGAGGGCGGCAACGTCGTCAGGTCCGCCGAGATAGACCGGTACCAGCGCAACATCGGCGAGAACGTAACGTGGCGGTTACGGCACGAACTCCGTCCGACCTTCGCCGGTGAGAACCTCCGGTACACCTACCTCGTCTACCGCGGCGAGGCGCCGGACGACCCGAGCGTCGACTCGGCGTACCGCCACCTGACGCTGGACATCAACGTCAGCGGGTCGTAGGGAACCGACCGGCGACGCAACTGGTCGGCGGCGCGACCGACAATCGAGACCGTCGCCCACCGAACCGTCGGAATCGGTCTGTTTATGCGACACATATTCATCAGAGTGTGTCCGAACTATCCGACAGGAATGACCGACCAGTCGAGAGTCGTCGACACCGCGGCCGCCGAGGGAGCGCGCCGCGAGGGGAGTCGCGATACCGGTGCGAGCGTCGGCGGGACCGGCGTCGGGGAGTGTGGGGTGTGAGCCGGACCCACCGAACGGGTGACGCGTCGACGCGTGTGCGCACGGCCGTCAGCGGGGTCTGATGAAGCGCCGAACGTTCTTGGCGTCGGCCGCGGCGGCCGGTCTCCTCCCGCTCGCGGGCTGTTCGGTGTTCGACGACTCGGAACCGTCGACGCCGACGGGGACGCTGCCGCGGACCGGCGTGGAGACGTCGCAGGGGCCGGAGAGGCAGTACCAGTCGTACGACCGCGTCGTGCGACTCGGCAACCGCGGCGTCGAAAACGGGAGCAAAGGACGCGTCGGGTCGGTCATCGCCTCGGAACTGGCCGACAACACGCTGTTCGTCGTCCCGGCGGGACGCCACTTCGTCGACCCGATACGGATCAACGGCTACCGAAACGTCGGCGTCGTCGGCGCTCCGAACGCTCGAACGACGCTCGTCCCGACGAGCGCCGCCAGCGAGCAGGGGTGGCTGTTCACGTTCGAAAACGGGGGCGACTTCGAGTTCGGACGCTTCGATCTCGACTTCCGCGGCGAGGACGTGGGCGCGAGTCTCACGCTCATCGCCACGGTGGGCAACCTCTACCTGCACGACGTCCACGCGTTCGGCGTCTATCCCTACGACACGTACGGCGTCGGCGTGAGCGTGGTCAACCCGGACGGGGAGGGCGTCGTCGAGCGGTTCTACGCGCGCGACGGCAGCACCTACGACAGTCCCGGGGCGGGAATCTTCGTCGCGCAGGGACACGCCGGAAGGCTCGAGATACGCGACTGTGAGGTGTGGAACTGGGCCGATAACGGCGTCTACGCTTCCAGCCCCGGCTACGTCGGCGGGTTCAAGGGGCAGACGACGGCGGACCGGGGCAACGGCGTCGTCCACGTCCGCGGCGGCGTCTACAAGAACAACAACATCGCCAACATCCGCATCGGGTCGACGTACAGTTCCGTGCGGGGGGCGCTCATTCGCAACGAGCGGAACCCCTCGGGTGACACCTGGGACGCGCGACGATACCCGATCATGCCGCGGTCGGGCACCGAAGCCGAACCCGTCGTCAACGCCCGCGGCATCCGGTTGACGAACCGCCACCACCAACTCGTCGCCGACTGCGACATCGTGATGAACGCCGGTCGGTCCGACGGTGCCATCGTCGCCAACGGCGCGACGGGAACGAATACGATTCGAAACACGCGGATACGCGTCGACACCGACGAGGTGCTCTATCCGATCAATCTGAAGGGTCCGTCCATCGACTGGCAACGGTACGGATTCACGATTGAAGGCGTCACGGTAACGGGGACCGCGGTCGCGCGCAACGCGGCGGTGCGCGTGCAGGGCAGAGACGGCACCACGCTCGAGAACTGCTGTATCTCCGTGGACGGAGGGAGTCAGGACGGCATCGCCTTCGAGAACGCCCGCAACTGCGCGGTGTCGAACAGCACCATCGACGTGCCCGGCCGGATGATCACGACGAGCAACGCCGCAGTCCGACGGACGAATCTTCGGGCGAACGGCACCTGTCGAAGGGGCGATAACTGACCGGCATCCGCGGTCAGAAGACTTTTCGAGCCCCGTTAATACCTCATTAATCGCTTGTACCGGACGTCTTGAACCGCTTCGACAATCGCTTCTGAGTGAGGGATAATTACCTCTTCGTGCCCTCCGGGACGGATAAATAGAATATAAAAATTGAAATTCATAAAATATTGATTGTTCTGAAAAACTTATTTTTTGCTATCCGATAGACTTATATCGTTAATTATCTCTTAATCAATTGTCCATGGCAGAGAACCCCATCGAGTCTCCGACCGAATCACCCACCGAACCCGCCAGCGCACACTCCGGACCGAAACTCATCGGCCGACGGGGCGTGCTGCAACTCGGCGCGGCCACCGCCGCCGTCGCTGCGACGGGCGTCGGGTCCGCCAGCGCCGCGGGAGGGTACACTTACGAAGGCATCTCGTTCGACCGCAAGGTGAACGCGGTCGAAGACCTCGGTCTCGACCCGAACGAGGGAACGCTAGTCGACGACGCGCTCGGAGCCGTTCCGAGCGGGACCCTCGTCGAGTTCCCCACGGGTCGGTACCGCATCGACTCCTGTTGGATTCGGTCCAGCAACGTCGGCCTCGTCGCCGCCGACGGCGCCGACCCCGTGTTCGTCCCCGCCAAGCCGCAAAGCGAGAGCGAATCGTGGACCATCCTGATGAAGACCGGCGGCGACCACGTCTTCGCCGGGTTCGAGTTCGACTACACGCGCGAGGGCTACGGCGGGACGCTCATCGTCATCGCCGAGCACGGCGACTACTACATCGGCGACGTGCACGTCAAGGGCGTCGTCGGGCACAGTTGCGAGGGCCTCTCGACCGCCGTCGAGGACCCGAACGGGACGGGCGTCATCGAGCGGTTCTACGCCCGCGACGGCAGCACCTACGACAGCGCCTCTCACGGCCTGTTCGTCGGTCTCAAGCACGCCGGAACGCTCTACATCCGCGACTGCGAGGTGTGGAACTGGACGGACAACGGCGTCTACGCCTCCAGCCCCGGCTACATCGGAAGCTACCGCGGAACGACCGACTCCGACCGCGGCGACGGTGAAGTCCACATCGAGGGCGGGGTGTTCAAGAACAACAACATCTCGAACGTCCGCATCGGGTCGACGAACAGTTCGGTGAAGGGCGCGGTCATCCACAACGAGAAGAATATCTCCGCGGACTCCTGGGACTCCCGCGAGTACGACATCATGCCGCGGTCGGGCACCGAACCCGAACCCGTCGTCAACTCTCGGGGAATCTGGCTTGCCGGCCGGACGAACCTGCTCGTCGAGGACTGCGACATCCGGATGGATACCGGCATCTCCTCCGGGGCCATCATCGCCAAGGGCGCGACGGGCAACTGCACGATTCGGAACACGCGCGTCCAGGTGAACACGACCGACGTGCTCAACCCCATCATCGTCGCGGAACCCTCTATCGACTGGCCGGACACGGCGTACACGTTCGAGAACGTCTCCGTCACGGGCGTCGGCGGCGGTCGGAAGATAGCCGCCGAGGTCACCGACCGGCCGGGCACCTCGTTCCGCGACTGCTGCATCTCGCTCGACGGAGCCGACCAGAACGGTATCAAGTTCATCGACACGTCCAGCGGCGTTGTCGCCGACACGAACGTCGGCGTCGACGGCCGGTCGACGCTGTTCCAGAACTCCACCATCAGCACCTCGAACGTCTCCACGGCCGACGCCTGCCCCGTCCCGAACCTCTCGGGGTCGGAGACCAACTACGGCGGGTCGAAGGAACTGCCGTACACCCTCACCGTCCGGGGCACCGGTGCTCCTCTCGACTACCGCGTCGTGACGACCGACGGCATCAATCAGGGCTCGCACATCGTCGACGAGGACGTGCCCACCGTCGTCGAGGGGTCACTCGACGAGGACGACCAGGAGGACTGGTTCTGGTTCGCCGGGGAGGTCACCGAAGTGAGCCTCAGCGACGAGGCGAAACTGTTCATCGAGGGCGAACCGGCCGACCCCGCCGACTACGCTCCCCCGGACGGGGGCGACGGCGACGCGGGCGATAGCGTCGACGAGTCGGACACCGACGGCGAGACGAGCGACGGTTCGGACGACGGGGCCGTCGACGTCCCGGAGGTCATCCGGTTCGACGGAACCCGGAAACTCACGGACACGACGACCGTCCGAAGCACCGGCGCACCCCTCGAATACCGCATCGTGACGACGCAGGGTATCAACCAGGGCTCGCACATCGTCGAAAACGAGGTCAGCACGGTTGCCGAAGGGTCGCTGGCGGCGGGCGACGAGAACTGGTTCTGGTTCGCCGGAGAGGTCGTCTCCGTCGAACTGAGCGGCGACGCGAAGTTCTTCGTCAACGGCGAGGAACTCAACCCCGCCGACTACGCCCCCGCAGACGCGGGCGGCGACGTCGGAGACGGTTCCGGCGACGGCTCTGCGGACGATGGCTCGACCGACGACGGCGCGGGCGACGGGTCGACGCTGGAGCACGTCATCTACGTCGACGGCTCCGCCACCCGCAACACCAGCCACTACTCGTTCACGGTCACGGGCGACGTCGAACGCAGCGCGGAACTGAGCACCGTGCCCGCCGATGCATCGGCGGCCGACCTGAAGGCGGACGAGGTACTCGACGGCCACGTCGAAGGCACCGTCGCGGAGGGCGTGGACGCCTACCGCTTCTCGGGAACTATCACCCAGTTCGACATTACCGGATTCGCGGTCATCGACTTCGAGAACCGGTAGGGCAGACGACACGTACTCGGCCACTGACGTTCGCTAACACACCGCGTCAGCACCCGAGTAGGCGGTTTTTACGTGTCACGGGATTGGCTTTGACGCTTACTAACTAAGTGGATATGACGAGTGTACTCGTCAAATGACGGCCCCGTTGTTGACAATCCGACAAGAGTGTTCGTCGGCGGACGCGTCTGTTTCGGACGAGCGCCGTCTCTCCCCGTCCCACAAGCGATGAAGGCACTCGTCACGATCCAACACCCCGCACACGTTCACTTCTTCAAACACTCGATTCGGGAACTCGAAGCCCGCGGTCACGAGGTTCGCGTCGTCGCGCGCGAGTACGACGTCGCCATCGAACTTCTCGAGGAGTACGGCATCGACCACGAGGTGCTCGCCGGGCGCGTCGATACGACGTTCGATATGGTCAAAGTCCAACTCCAGTACGAGGCTCGTATCCTCGATATCGCCCGGAAGTGGAAGCCGGACGTCATAACGGCTATCGGCGGCATCGCGGCGGCGCACGTCTCCGCTATCGTCGGCGCCCGCAGCGTCGTCTGGACCGACAGTCCCGTCGGGTCGAACCGCATCACCGTCCCGTTCGCCGACTTCGTCTGCACGCCCCGGAAGTTCCGCGACGACTTCGGAGAGAAGCACGTCCGCTACGACGGATTCCACGAACTCGCCTACCTCCGTCCGGGGTACTTCGAACCGGACTACGAGGCCCTGCGCGAACACGGGGTCGACCCCGACGAACCGTACTTCCTGCTCCGGTTCGGGACGATGAAAGCCCACCACGACATCGGCCAGAAGGGCATGTCGCTCGCGGTGAAAGAGCGACTCGTCGAACTGCTGTCCGAGCACGGGGAGGTGTACATCATGAGCGTCGCCAAGAAGCTTCCCGACTCGCTGTCGCAGTACGCCTTACAGATACCGGTCCATCTCTCCCACTCGCTGCTCGACGCCGCGGACATGTTCGTCACTGACACGCACACGATGGCCACCGAGTCCGCCATCCTCGGGACGCCCGTCATCCGGACGAACTCGTTCGCCGGCGAGGGCGACATGAGTAACTTCGTCGAGTTCCAGGAACGATACGGACTAATGTACTCCACGCCGGACGGCGAGGAGGCGGTCGAAAAGGCCCGGTCGTGGCTCGAACGACCGGAGAGCGAGCGCGATATCGAACAGCGACGACGACGGCTGCTGGCGGAGACGATAGACGTCGCGCGGTTCGTCACGGACGCCGTCGAAATCGCCGGAAGCCCCGACGCGACGCCCGCCGACGTTCGGCGCGTCCGCGACGCCGACCCGGTCCGTCGACCGACCGAACGGAACCCGGCGTGATAGCTATGAGAGCTGTGAACCACACCATGACTCCGGCGAGGGTGGCGTAACGTGCAGCGAGCGAACACGCGGCGCAGACGGCGGAGCGCGAGCGGAACCGGAACCGAGAGCGGGACGTCCGCTCGGCTCTCGAAGGTCCTGCTCCTCGTGGGTGGACTCGCCTTCTTCGGCGGACTCGTCCGGGCGTACTTCGCCCCCGCAACGGGGTACGAACTCTCGATTTACGGGTCGACCCCGGCGCTCTACTGGGTCGGCATCGGCATCGCGGTGGCCTGCGCGCTGGTCGTGGGTCTCGTGCTCCGCCCCGGCGGACCGCTCCGCTGGGCGACGATGCTCGTCGGCGGGCTCTCGATACTCTCGGTGGCCGCCCTGCCGCTGATCCGCGGCTACTTCTTCTACGGGATGGGCGACTCGCTCACCCACCTCGGGTGGGCGAAGGACCTCGCGTCGGGCGTGATGCAACCGACGCAGTTCCTCTACCCCGGGGTCCACACGACGACGCTCCTGATTCGGGAGCTGACGGGGATGACGCTGAACCGGACACTGCTGCTCGTCGTCCTGCTGTTCGTCCTCGTCTACTTCGTCACGGTCCCCCTCTGCGTCGGGGTGTTGGTCGACGGACGCGGCGTGTCGGTCATCGCCGCCTTCTCGGCGCTGTTGCTCCTTCCGAGCAACGACCTCGGCGTGTTCATGATGGCGCACCCGTTCACGCAGGCGCTGTACTTCACCCCGGTGTTACTCTACCTCGCGCTTCGGCACATCCTCGACGCGCCCGGCGAGGAGGGGTTGCTCCCCGTCACCGCGACGGACGGCGCCCTCGCGTTCGCGTCGGTCGCACTCGTGCTCCTGCACCCGCAGCAGGCGCTGAACGTCGCGATGGTCTTTCTCCTCATCGGCGCGACGCGGGCGGTCATCGTGCGTCGGTGGAACGACCACCCGATAGCGGCCCAGCGGTCGGTGCTGGGACACGGCGCCTTCCTCATGGCCGTGTTCCTCCTGTGGACGAGTCGGCTCGAACGCGCCCAGCAGTCCTCCATCGGCGTCGTGCAGAGCTTCTTCAAGAGCATCCTCCAGACGGGGACCGGCGCGAACGACGTGGCGACGCAGGCGACGTCGCTGAGCGCGCTCGGCGGGAGCACCGTCGAAGTCGCGGTGAAACTGTTCCTCCCGACGGTGGTGTTCGGCCTCCTCGCGGCCGGACTGGTGGTCCGGGCGCTCCTCGCGGAGGCGCGCGGCGACGCCTCCCGCCGGTCGGCCATCGTCGTCGCCCTCGGCGTCGCCACCACTGCGCTCACGGCGATGTTCGGGGTGTTCTACCTCGCGTCGTCGACGGCGGTGTGGGGGCGGTACGTCGGCGCCGTCGTCCTCCTGTTGACCATCCTCGGCTGCGTCGCGCTCGTCCGCGGTCGCGAACTGGCGACCGGTCGGCTCACCGACGTGAGCATCGATAGCGCGCTGGCGGTGGTGTTCGCGCTGCTCATCGTCTTGAGTACGATGACCTTCTTCATGTCGCCGCTCATCTATCTCCCCTCCTCGCAGGTCCCCGAAACGGAGATGGCCGGCTACCGGGCGAGTTTCGAGAGCGTCGGCGGCGACGCGAGACTCCTCGGCGTCCGCCTCGGCCCGGGCCGGTACTCCGACGCCGTCTACGGCCGCGAGGCGAAGTCGTCGATGTCGAACCTCGCCACGGGCGGAAGCGTGCCGCCGGAGGTGTTCAACCGCAATCTCACGACGCACTACAACGGCGAGGGCGACGTCTACGTCGTGGTGAAGCGCTCCGACGAGCGGCGCGAACTCGAACTGTACCGCGGGCTCATGTATAACGAGTCCGGGTTCCGGAGTCTGAACTCCACCGCAGAGGTGAGCCTCGTCCAGACGACGGGCGACTACAAGATGTACAAAGTGAGCGACTGAGAGCGAACGGCGAGCCGGTTTTCCGGTTCTCTACTTCTCGATTTCCCGACGCCGCGCCGGCGTCACCGCGACGCCAAGGCGCTCCTGTACACGTCTTCGATTCGCTCGCCCATCGTCTCCAAGCGCAGGTGCTCAACCGTTTCGCGCCCGTTGGAGCGCTCGCCGCGCCGGAGCGTTTCGACGAGGGCGTCGACGAGTTCCTCGTCGGTCTCGCAGGCGAACGACGGGTCGACCCCCGAGAGGAGGTCGCACACGTCGCCCACGTCGGTGGAGACGACCGGGAGGTTGCACGCGAGCGCCTCTTTGACCGTGTTCGGCGACCCTTCCCGCTTCGAGGTCATCAACAGCGCGTCGGCGGCGTTCATGTACGTCGGAATCGCGTCGTGTGCGACGCCGTGGACCGCGTGGAGTTCGACCGGTTCGTCGAAGGCGTCGTTCGCGCGGTCGACCACCCGCTCCGCACGCGGGTGGTCTTTCAGTTCGCGGTCGGGCGAGTACGGGAAGAGCACGTGCCGGGCGTCGTGGGTCCACCCCACCTCCTCGCGCGCCTCGCGCATCGACCGGGGTTCGAACAGCCGCATATCGATGCCGTGGGGGATGACCTCGCAGTCACCGCCGTACGCCTCGGCCATCTCGTCGCTCATCACGATGACGGCGTCGGAGCGGCGGGCGCAGGCCTTGCTCAGCGGCCCCGTCCAGCCGAGGAGGTCGCTCCCCCACAGCGATAGCACGACGGGTCGAGTCGGTTGTAACAGCGCCGCGGGGGCGGTGAGTCCGTAGTTCGCGTGGACGATGTCGAACTTCCGCGAGTGCTTCAGAACCGGCGCGTGAAGCCGGAGGTAGTCGGCCGCGCTACGGGTGTGCTCGGTGTCGTGACGACCCGGCACTTCGATCGTCTCGCACTCGATACCGCGCCGCTCGAGGATGGCCTCTTGCTGTTGGAAGAAAGGTGCAGACTCGTTGACCACGAGATTGAGAACCCGCATGTGTGCACGCGTTCGGACAAGCGCGGTATTGTTATAGCCCTCGTATACGGGGAGAACGTGTTCAGCCGTGTGACACTGTCGACGTCGGCCTTCGGACGCGGTTCGGACGCGGCCGTCCGATACGCGAGCGACGAGCAAGTAGTCGAGCCGAATACGACATCCGTTCGCGAGGCGAACGCGGGGGCTACTCGTCGACGAGCGTCCGAAGCCCTTCTTCGAGCGAGACGGTGGGTTCGTACCCGAGCGACTCGCGGGACTTCGAGAGGTCGGCGACGCTCCGCGGGATGTCACCCTCGCGCCCCTCGACGTGGACGATGTCGCTGTCGCTGTCTGCGGCGCGCTTGACCGTCTCCGCGAGCGTGAGAACGCTCGTCTCCTCGCCGGTGCCGACGTTGTACGACTCGCCGACGGCGTCGGTGGTGGCCGCCGCGAGGTTCGCGCGCACCACGTCGCTGACGTGGATGAAGTCGCGCGTCTGGTCGCCCTCGCCCTCGACGGTGATGGGTTCGCCGCGGCGCGCCTGGTCGAGGAAGATGCTGATGACGCCGCTGTACTCGCCGGCCGTCTGCCGCGGGCCGTAGGCGTTGAAGTAGCGGAGGGCGACCGTCTCTAACCCGTACTGTTCGTGATAGACCTCCGCGTAGGAATCGATGGCCGCCTTGTCGACGCCGTACGGCGACCGCGGACCGAGCCGTTCGGTCTCCGAGAGCGGCACAGAGTCCGGGACGCCGTAGATGGCGCAACTCGACGCGAGGACGACCCGCGCGTCGGCGTCTCTGGCGGCTTCGAGGACGTTCAGCGTCCCGCCGACGTTGACCTCGTTGCTCCGCTTCGGCTGTTCGACGCTCCGTTGGACGCTGACCTCCGCGGCCTCGTGGAACACCAGGTCGGCGTCCTCGATAGCGGCCGAGACGACGTCCTCGTCGCGGACGTCCCCGGAGACGAGTTCCGCGCCCTCGGGAACGTTCTCTTGGTACCCGGTCGAACAGTCGTCCAACACGCGGACGTCGTTCTCCGAGACGAGCGCGTCGGCGATGTGGCTGCCGATGAATCCCGCGCCGCCGGTGATGACGACCGTCTTATCTTCGATATCTGCTGTGTTCATCGTCTAATGATAGGGTCTGCTTCCGTCGAGCCGTGCGGCGCGGCGTCGCGTCGGGCCGCGGAACGCACTACTCGCCGAGTAAGTATCAATCCGACCCGGACGCAAAAGCGTATCCCCCGGTCAGTCGAGATAGGTACAACTTACTAATGAGGGGGGAATCGGTACGTACACGATAGCATGCCTGCGACACATCGGGTCGGGTCGAGGCGACGGGCCGTCGAGGGCCGACCTGCGAGCGACGAAGGCAGTGCGACACCCGTCTCAGGCGCGTCTGCGCCGTCTCCCTCCCGTCTCGGCGACGACTCGCTCCCCACGAGACCGCAGCACAGCACGGTCCACCCGACCGACGGATAACACGAGTGAAAGCAGATGTTCTGCCTTCCGAACGCCGCCGTGAGAGGCGGCACAGATTCTTTCATTCGCGCGCACGCACGAGGCCGCCGAACCCGTACCGTGCGCGTGCGCTCCGACCGACGCGGTCCCCCCGAGGCGGATGACGCGTAGCACGATGGACGTCTCATCGCGGCTCGGACCCGAGATGCGCGAGCGCGTCTCCCGGTGCGTGGTCGTCAACGACGACGTCGCCGCCGACACCTCCGTCGTCGTCGTCACCTACCGGACGGCCGCGGAGGTGTTCGAACCGGTGTTGGAGGCGCTCGACGACCAGACGACCTCGGAGTACGAAATCGTCGTCGTCTCCAACGGCACCGACGCGAACGTCGAATCGGCCGTCAGGGAGTCCGAGCACGTCCATCTGTTCGTCGAACTCGACCGCAACTACGGCGTGACGGTCGGCCGGAACCTCGGCGCGAAACTCGCTCGCGGCGACCTCCTCGTGTTTCTCGACGACGACGGCGTCCCCGAACGGGACTTCGTGGCGGCCCACCGGCGCGCCCACCGGGAACGCGACATCGTCGCGGCGCGCGGCCGCGTCCTCCCGAAGCACGACACAGTGTACACGCGAATCCAGAGCCACTACGACCTCGGCGACGACCCGTTTCCCTACTTCATCAACGTCGAGGGGAACACGTCGTTCGACCGGGAGACGTACCTCGACGCCGGCGGCTACGACGAGAACCTCGCCGACCGCGCGGGTCACGAGGGAATCGAACTGACCCACCGGCTGATACAGGACGGGATTCGGCGCGACCAGATTATCTACTACCCGGACGCCGTCATCTATCACGACTACGCGAACTCCTTCGTCGAGTACATCCGCAAGCGGACCGGCCGCAACCCGAACTTGGAGTACCTCTTCGAGCACCGCCCGGAGATATTCGAGTTCGCCGCCTCCTACGACCCGCCGGTCACCTCCCCCGAACTCTGCACGCGGGACAAGGTGAAGTTCCTCGCGCTGAGCGGCGTCCGCCGCGTGGTCGACTTCGTGATGTAGCCGTGAGTGTGGTCGTCACAGACTGTCGTCGGTTTGGAGGTGACTACCGGCGCGTAGCAGTTCGGTAACAAAGAGAGTGGAACGCATCGTGCGTCACGATGAGTCAGACGACGGCAGACGGAGCGACGCGTCGGCGCCCACCCGAGGTGGCGGACGGCACCGGCGACGCGGGGGCGGAGAGCAACCGATGAGCGGGGACGATACGCCCCTCGTCAGCGTCGTGGTTCCGGCGTACGGCCGTCCGGAGTACCTGCCCGCGGCCGTCCGGAGCGTCGTCGAACAGACGTACGACGCCGTCGAGATTCTGGTCGTCGACGACTGCTCGCCCGACCCCATCGAACCGACGCTGACCGAGTTCGTCGAGGACCCCGCAGTGGACCTCACGGTCGTCCGCCACCCCGTGAACCGGGGGGCCAACGCCGCCCGGAACACGGGAATCGAGGAGTCCGGCGGCGAGTTCGTCGCCTTCCTCGATGACGACGACTACTGGCGCCCCGAGAAACTCGAACGGTTCGTCGACGCCTTCGAACGGGCCGGCCCGGACGTCGGCGTCGTCTACGGCGGCGTCGACGTGGTGGACGGCGACGGCGAGACGGTGCGCTCGGTCCGCCCCTCGCGCCGCGGCGACGTGACCCGGGCGCTGCTCCGAGGGGAGAACGTCGTCGGCGGGTTCTCGAACCCCGTCGTCCGCCGGTCGGCCGTCGAGGCTGCGGGCCGCACCGACACGCGCTTTCCGAGTTGGCAGGACCGCGAGTGGTATCTCCGCCTGTCGACGCACTGCGAGTTCGAGTACGTCGACGAGCAGTTGACGGTTCGCCGGATGGCCTCTCACGGACAGATCAGCGACGACTTCGAACGCAAGCGCGACGTGTCGTTCCCGCTGTTCGTCCACAAGCACCGCTCGACGGCCGCGGAGTACGGGATGGAGCGCAGATTCGTCGCCGAGCGGTCCCGCGCGGTGGCCGCGGCGGCGATTCGGACGGGTCACTTTCGGTCGGCGTACCCGTTCCTCCTGCGGTCGCTGTTCTACTACCCGTTCGACTGGAAGACGTACGCGTTTCTCGCACTGGCGCTGGCCGGGCCATCGACGCTCGAACGCGTCAGACGCGTTCGGCGACGTATCGGCGTCTGAAGAGGAGAAGAAGAAAAAGCGGCTCCGTCGGCTTCGCCGCGAGGTCAGTTCATCCCGTGCGGCATCGGCCGGTCGCTGACGTCGGTGCCGTACTCCGAGTTCTCGGCGCACTCCTTGATGCGGTCGGCGAGTTCGACCGCCCGGAGGCCGTCCTCGGCCGTGACGCGCGGCGTCCGGTCCTCGATGATGCTGTCGACGAACGACTCCAGTTCGAGTCGAAGCGGTTCGCCCGTGTTGACGAACGGTTTCTCGATGATGCCCTCGTGGCGGTAGCGGAGGTTGCCGTCGTCGTTCATGTACTCCGGCCGGGACTGTCGGTGAATCTCGACCGACTGGTCGATGTAGTCCAGTTTGATGTAGCAGTCTTCCGCCGTGATAGTCAGGTCACGCGTCTTCTGCTGGGTGACGCGGCTGGCGGTGAGGTTCACGATGGTGCCGTTGTCGAACGACATCTGGGCGTTGGTGTACTGGCGGTCGGGGGTGCCCATCGCGTTGACGCGCACCGCCCGCCCGGGAACCAGCGACCGGACCACGTCGATGTCGTGTATCATCAGGTCGTGGACCACGCCGTCGAGCGAACGCGCGTCGTCGCTCGGCGGACCGAGGCGGCGCGCGTGGATGGCGATGGGGTCGAAGTCCTCGGTGATACGAGCCAACTCGGTCACGGCGGGGTTGAACTGCTCGACGTGTCCGACCTGCACCTTGACGCCGGCCTCGTTCGCCCGTTCGATGATCGCGCGGCCCTCCTCGTGGTCGGTGACGAACGGCTTTTCGACGAGGATGTTGACGCCGGCGTCGATGCACTGCTTGGCGACGGACGCGTGGAACTGCGTGGGGACGACGATGGAGACGGCGTCGACCTGCGCGAGCAGTTCCTCGGTCGTGAACGCCTCCGTTCCGAGGTCGGAAGCGATCTCGCTCGCCCGTTCGACGTCCGCGTCGGCGACGCCGATGAGGTTCGCCTCCCACATCTGCGCGTAGATGCGCGCGTGGTTCTGTCCCATCGACCCGACGCCGATGACGCCGACGTCGATGCCGGTCATCGGACCACCGACCTTGTCATCGCCGCGACGATGTCGTCGATGTCGTCGTCCTCCAGGGCGGGATGCACCGGCAGCGACAGTACTTCCTCGGCGGCCGCTTCGGCCTCGGGGTAGGAACCGCCGACGTCGTCGTACGCCGGTTGCTTGTGGATGGGGACGGGGTAGTAGACGCCCGTTCCGACGCCGGCGTCGGAGAGATGTTCCTGCAGGCCGTCGCGGTCGTCGACGCGAACCGTGTACTGGTGGTAGACGTGTTCGTAGCCCTCGGGTTCGGTCGGCGGGGTCACGCCGGGGACGTCCGCGAGTTCGTCGGTCAGGCGTGCCGCATTCCGCCGCCGGGCCTCGGTGAATCCGGGGAGGCGTTCCATCTGCGCGAGGCCGATGGCGGCCGCGATGTTCGTCATTCGGAAGTTGTGGCCGACGGAGGCGTGTTCGTAGCCCTCGGTGCGGCCGTGGTCGATGAACCGTCGGGTTCGTTCGGCCACGTCCTCGTCGTCGGTGAGGATCATACCGCCCTCGCCGGTGGTCATGTTCTTCGTCGGGTAAAACGAGAAACACGCCGCGTCGCCGAACGTGCCGACGCGCGTCCCCTCGTACTTTGCGCCGTGCGCCTGCGCGGCGTCCTCGAGGAGTTTGAAGTCGTATTCGTCGGCCAGTTCGCGGAGTCGGCCGACGTCCGCCGGCAGACCGTAGAGGTGGACGGCGATGACGGCGTCGACGTCCTCGCCCGCGCGGAGGCGGGATTCGAGGGTGTCGGGGTCGATGTTGTACGTTTCGGGGTCGATGTCGACGAAGTCGACGTCGGCCCCCGCGAGTCGGGGGGTGTTCGCCGTCGCGATGAACGAGAACGGCGTCGTGAGCACCGTGTCGCCCTCGCCGATTCCGAGACCGACGAGCGCCGCGTGCAGCGCCGTCGTTCCGTTCGTCGTCGCGAGGCCGGTGTCGGCGCCGCAGTACGACGCGAACTCGGACTCGAACTCGTGGACGACGTCGCCTTCCGCCACCATTCCCGAGTCGATGACTTCCGTTACGCGATCTTTCTCTTCCGTACCGAGCGTCGGGTTTGCGATGTGTATCATAACGTTACCGGATCTTGTTCTCGCCGCGCAGTTTCTCCGGGAGTTCCTCGTGTTGCGCCGGACACCCCACGGCCAACGTTTCGGGCGGCACGTCCTTGGTAACAACGGCTCCGGCGGCGACGAACGCACCTCGGCCGACGGTGACGCCGGGCAGGACAGTCGCGTTCGCGCCGATGGACGCGTGGTCTTCGATGGTCGGTCCGACCAACTCGTCGTCGCGCCGTATCGGGTGCGGGTCGTTCGTCAACACCGCGCCCGGGCCGATGAACACGTCGTCGCCGATGGTCGTGTTGGAGGGAACGTAGACGCGCGTCTGGAGGCTGACGCCGGACCCGATAGTCGAGCGGCCGTCGATGACGGTGTGCGTTCCGACGAGGACGTCGTCGCCGATTTCGGTCTCCTCGCGGATGAGGGCGTCGTGGCCCGTCTGGAACCGGTCGCCGACGACCACGTCGTGGTAGATGACCGTACCCGCGCGGACGACCGCTTCGTCCCCCAACACGGGGTCGGCACCCTCTCCGTGGCCCACGTCGGCGTCCGGGGAAATCGAACCTGTATCGTCGTTCGTATCGCTCATCTGTACGCACCCGCCGAAACCGAGTCGAATCGCCGGCGCGCGCACGACGGACGATACGAATTCGAGCACCACATCTCAGTTGGGACCAATGCGCCCGTCGGCATTGTTTTTAACGGAATATCGAATTATAACCGTGTCTTAACCGGAGGTGTTGTTCAAACGTACACTACATTCAGCTCAAATATGATAGTTGTTGCCGTGAGAGCGCGTCAGGAGCCGTCTACGTCCCGCCCGCGGCGGATTACAGTCGTGTTCCAACTCCGGAGGTCCGCCGGCCGTCGAGGCCAACCGGGGACGTCGCAGATTATGCACAGAAGAGGCGCCGAAATCGTGCATATCGGTGGCAAACGCCTGTCAGAACGGCGAACGGGGACGAAAGCCGCGGCGGGAACGATTCGAGTCCGGCTACGAGGGTTGGTCCATCCCGCTCCGGGCGAGTTGGATGAGCACCTTGGCGAAGTTGGTGCCCGAACTCCAGATGGCCGTCTCCTCCTCGTTCGCCTGCACGCCGAGCAGAATCGTCTCGTCGTCCGCGATGAGGACGTGCTGGGGCCTCGGGACGTCGGCGCCCACCCCCTTGCGGTGTCTGACGACGCTCGCGAACGGTTCGAACCGCTCGGCCACCGTCTCGCTCTCGGTGACGACGATGATTTCGACGCCCTGCTCGCTCTTCTCCGCGAGTTGCGTCTCCAACTGCTCGAAGAGCGGGGAGTCCTCGTCGATACCGACGACGAGTTGCTCCTCGGTGTCGGAGACGATTTTGGCGATGCGCGAGGTGACCGCCGCGGCGCCGCTGACGGTCCAGACGTCCTCTTTCTGCTCTTCTTCGCGGCTCCGTCGCTCGTTTCGGATCTGCTTCAGTTGCTGTTCGGCGTCGGCGGTGCGCCGTTCGTACCGCTGTTTCAGTTGGTCGATGGCCTCATCGACCGCGATTGGGCGGTACGTCCGCGGGTTCGACTGCTGGACCTCGACCAGCCCCTGCTCCTGCAGGGAGTCCGCGGCGCCGTATATCTGCGAGCGCGGAACGCCCGAGAGGTTGGCTATCTCCTTTGCGGTGCCGCGGCCGAGGCGCTGAAGCGCGACGAACACGCTCGCCTCGTAGCTCGAGAGTCCGAACCACTCGAGCAGCTCTGCTGTTTCAGACTGAGTTGGCATCTGTGTTGCTCCCGTGTGTGTTGGTTCTGTAGCTAACGTAGCGGTCCCAGAGGACGAGCGCCGAGGGGAGGACGAACACCGAGGCGAGATACGAGTACAGGATGCTGATTCCGATGAGCAGCCCGAACTGTCCCAGGATGGGCGTCACGGCGATGACGAGGACGCCGATTCCGGTGACCGTCGTCAGCATGCTCGCCGTCAGCGCGCCGCCGGTCCCGCGGACCGTCGCGTACAGCGACTCGGTCGCGGTGCCGGGTCCCTCGTACTCCTCGGCGAACCGGTGGACCGTGTGCGCCGAGTAGTCGACGCCCAGTCCGATGGCGATGGAGAGGATGGTCCCCGTCAGGGCGTTGAACGGGATGCCCGCGTAGCGCATCGTCCCCGCGATGAACGCGATGGCGATGGCGATGGGAAAGAGGTTGACGATGCCGAGCGAGGGGTAGCCCTCGGTCACGTAGTAGCTGAAGACCAAGAACAGCGCCGTCAGCAACATGGCGATAGCCATGCTCTGCAGCGCGGAGTTCGCGATAGTGTCGGAGACCGCCTTCAGCACGATCGTCTGCCCCGTGGCCGTCGCCTCGAAGCGGAGTCGGTCGGCGACCGCCTTCGCGTCCGTCGTTATCTCGGTCTGTTCGGCGTCGGCCTGTACGTCGTAGACGATTCTGGCGCTCCGGTAGTCCTCGGAGATGTACTGGCTGGCCTGCGACCCGTACGGCGAGTCCAGAAGCGCCGCGTACACCGCTTTCAGATTTTCGTCCGGGATGCCGTCGCCGTCCTCGTCGTTGCGCGCGACGAGTTGCCGGAACTCCTCGGACTGGTCGGCGTAGTCGCGGATGACCGTGACGATGCTCGTCGAGGACGCCTCGCCGCCCTCCGAGACGAACGAGTCCGGCGGGTCGTGGTCGGCCTTCGCCAACTGTTCGAGGGCGCTGTCCTGGTACATCGGTCCCTCGACGTAGAGGGTGACCGTATCGCCCTGTCCCGTCTGGAAGTTGTCCTCGAGGTAGTTCGTCGTCTCGGTCACCGTGTAATCGCCCGGCGCGAAGGGTTCGGGGAGGCTCTCGATGAACGCGGGGTTGTCCTCCGGCGGGAGGAAGTCGTCCTGCGTGAACTTCGACTCCACCCCCATCCCGTAGGCTCCGACCCCGGCGGTGAGAAGTAGCATCCCGACGACGAATATCGCCGGTGCGGTCTGGCCGACCTTGATCCCCGCGGGCAGTATCCGTCCGAGGACGGACTTCTCGTCGCCGAGGGGCGACTGTCCCCAGAAGGGGATGTCGTGTCGCTCCCGAAACTGGTCGGAGTGAACTTTCGCGGCGGGGAGGAAGATACCGAAGATGAGGAAGGTGAACACGATACCGATGCCCGCGACCAGTCCGAAGTCGCGGATGGGCTGCAGGCTGCTCGTGACGTTCGCCAGGAAGCCGATGACCGTCGTCCCGGTGACGATGGTGAACGCGACGAGCAGTTGGTCGGTCGCCGTCCGCATCGAATCCGCGACCGAGTAGCCCTGCACGCGTTCCTCGCGATACCGGTTGACCGCGTGGATACCGAAGTCGATGCCCACGGCTAAGAGTAGCGGCGGCACCGCGATGAGCATCTGCGTGAACGCGATGCCCGCCAGTCCCATGAACCCGAACGTCCACAGGATGGCCATCGCCAGGCAGACGACCCCCAACAGGAGGTCGAAGGGGTCCCGATAGGAGTACACGAGGAACCCGAGGATGAGAAGCACCGCCGCAGGGACGACCAACAGCAGGGAGTCGGTGATGACGTTGGTCAACTCGGCGGAGATGATACCGCTGCCGAAGACGGTGATGGTGCCGCCGACGGAGGCGACGATGGTCTGCGCCCGCTCCTGAATCGACGTGAGCGGACTGGACCCCGAGGTGCCCGCGCCGCCCCCGGTGTCGCCGCCCGGCAGTCGATGCGTGACGACGCCGATGGTCGCCGACGCCTCCACCGTCTCCGAGTTGTAGTCGTCGCTCACCGTCGAGGTGAGACCCGGATTCCGTTCGAGCGTCGTCCGCGTCGCCGACTCGACTTCGGAGTCCGTCGCCCGTTCGAGCGTGCGAATCTGCGCTTCGAGGTCGGTCGCGTCGGGGTTGACTGTCTGCGCGACGGCGCCGGCGACGCTCGTCGTGCTCTCGACCCTGAGGTCTTCGTGCTCCTGCAGCCGATGTTGCGCTCGGAGCATCCTGAGCTGTTCGTCCTTCGAGAGAACGTTGGTCGCCCGTTGGATGAGCTGTGTCGTCCCCGACCCCTCCTCGAACGACTGGGTGAGGAACTCGTCGTTGACGTTCTCCAAGGCGGTCTGTGCGGGCACGTCGTTCGTGAACTGCGAGGTGCCCGACTCCGTCGAGATGGCGGGCAGCCCCGCCGAGAAGACGAGCGTCGCGACTAAGAACGCGAGAAGGACCGTCCGCGAGCGGTTGACGATCCAATCGTCGACCGCGTCGATGTACGGTTGATAGTCCATGCTGTACTCGGGCTGTTATTGCCGCCTGCGGTAGAGGACGACGCCGCCGATGACCAGAAGCGCGACGACGCCGAGCGCGATGCCCGTGAGCGGGAGGCCGCTCTCCTCGGGTTCGGTCGCGGAGACGGGAACTTTGTACGTCTCGGAGATTTCGGTGTCGCCGTTCGGTCGCGCGTACTGGAAGTCCATCGACATCGGGTACGTCTTGTTGATGGCCGACCCTGCGACGCTCGCGCTCACGCGCACGGTCTTCGTTTCACCGGGGGCGAGTCGACCCAAGAACGCCTCGTCGTCGTCCAAGGAGAGCGGGTCGTTGACGTACGCCTTCGCGCTCACGTCCGTCAGCGGCTCCTCGCCGTTGTTGGTGACGTTCACCGCGACGACTTCGCTGTTGCCGATGGGCACTTCGAGGCTCTCGTCGACCGAGACCGAAAAGCGGTCGCGGCTCTCGTTGATCTGCACGCGACTGTTCAGCGACTTGCTCGTCCGGTCGTCGCCGTCGCCGTTCTGATACTCCACCGCGTGCGTGAGTTGGCGCGCGCCGGGGTCGGCGCTCTCGCTCACGTCGACAGTGAACTCGAACTGCGCGGACTGGTTCGGGCGCAGGGTGCCGATGGCGTACTCTGACTCCTGACTCGATAGGGTACCGGAGTTCGTCTGGACGGTGACGACCGCGTTCTGTGCGACCTGCGGCCCCTGATTCGTGATGGTGCCCGAAACGGTCCCCTCCTCGCCGACGCGGAGGTCGCTACTGACGTTCGACAGCGAGAAGGACTGTTCGCCGCGGGGGGTGATGCCCACGGAGAGGTTGTTCGAGCGTGCGGGGACGCCGTCGGTGTCCTCGAACTGGACGTCGCTCGTCAGCGAGTAACTGCTCGTGGCGGCGCTGTTGGTGGCGGTGGCCTCGAACTCGACGGTCTTGGTCTCGCCGGCGCTCCAGTTGCCGACGAAGCGGGAGGCCGACGCGGACTCGCCGAAGCGGATGTCCGCGGTCGAGGAGCGAAGGTTGACCGTGGCGTCGCGGGCGGGTTGGGAGCCGATATTACGCACGTCGAGGGAGACGGTCCCCTCGTCGCCCACGAGGACGTTCGAGGAAGTGTCGACGACGCGGAAGCGCGCTTGGTCCTCGACGCGCACTTCGACCGTGTACGTCTCGGACGTCTCGCGGTTCGTGTAGGAACTGGTGGTCTCTGCGACCTGGGAGGTGTAGGAGTAGTCGACCTCCATCTCTAACTCGTAGGTCCCCTCCTCGACGCCCTCGGGAACGGTGATGGTGAAGCCGGCCGTCCGAATCTGGCCGTCCTGGATGGTTCCGACGGCCGTCTGACCGGTCTCGACTTCGATGGGCGTGCCGTCGGCGTCGAGGCTGGCGGTCACGCCGCGTGCGGTGGTGACCTGCGACACCAGGGCGGTGTTCGCCGAACCGACGTCGACGTCGCCGGTGTTCTGTATCTGGACGTTCAGCGTGGTCTGTTCGCCGGGCGAGACGGAGTTGTCGGGTGTAAAGACGGCGAGGTCGGGAGACCCTCGCACCACCGCGGCCGCCGTTCCGGGCGCGACGAGCAGACCGACGAACGCGATGGCGATGAGTTGGTTTCGGTTCATTGGGCGTGTTGTAATTACCTACAACACACGTTTCACCGCCTCGTATATAAAGTGTTGCAAACGAGTACAAACGGAACGAGCGTGCTCGATTCGCCCGTGGGCGGTCGATTAGCGGGTTTTCGGGTCGCGCGGACGATATAAAGCGAGAGGAAGTCTCAGACGGATTAGAATACAGAAAGTATTTACCGGCGGCGGGCCGAGAAAATCGTACCCCTACCCATGACGGCACAGGCGAGTAGTCCTCGGGCGCTTCCGGCGTTCGGGGCGAAAGCAGGTGTTGTCGACTCAACTAAACATACATGAGCGAAACAAACAATCTCCGTGCCCTGCTGATGGCGGCACTGGTGGTCATGTCGGTCTTTGCAGGCGTTGGAACGGTCAGCGCCCTCGATACCGGCTCCGCCAGCGCTGACCCGGTTGCCGTCGGCCAGGACACGGCTACCCAAGACGTAACATTCAGCACCACGCTGGATGCTGACGAGACAGAAACGATTACGATTAGCGGCATCCCGAGCGCTGTTGACGTTCTCGGTGTCGGTGCTTCCTTCGAGAACGAGAACGGCAGCTTCGCCGTCACGGACACCAACATCGACAACGGCGAAGTCACGGTCGACATTACCAACGAGGGTAACGCGACCGAGACCGGCAACGTCACGCTGGCGCTCGTCCACGACACGTCTGACCTCGGTCTCGACCTGATCGGTGACAGCGTGAACTTCACGGTCTCGAACGAGGCAGGCGAGAACACCACCGTCCCCGTCGCTCTTGAGGCTAACGCCGCAGGCGACAACGACGTCATCTTCCAGGGCCAGACCGTCCAGGTTGACGTCAGTGGTCTGAACGACAGCCTCACGCTCCGCGAAGTCGACGAGCGCGACGGCGGCGAAATCAGCCAGAGCAGCTTCGTCGAGCAGCTCAGCGCTGAGAACGGCTACGTCGAAATTGACACCGACGACCTCGAAGGAGACTACGTTGTCTCCGACGGCACCGGTGTCAACGGTGCGAACGCGGTCGAGTTCGAGGTCGCGGTCCAGAGCCTCACGGCCAACTGGAGCGAGGACTCCGTCACGCAGGGTGACAGCGAGGACCTCGAGCTCGAATCGGGTCGCAGCGACTACATCGTGGAAGTCAGCGCCGACGGTCTCGACGCTGACGACCTCGAAACGATCTTCGGTGACTCTGACGCCTTCGTCGGCACGAACGACGAGGACGACAGTGTCTACCTCGACGCGGGCGAGCAGGACGAGATTCCTGCTGACTTCGGCGACGATATCGACGCCGGTGACTACGAGTTCGACGTCGAAGTGACGGACACGACGGCCTCCGACTCGGCTTCCATCGCGGTCGAAGAGTCGGACGCTGACGTCAACTTCGCTGACTCGGTCTACACCGAGCAGGTCGGTGACGTCGTCGAGATGTCGGTCAACATGGAAGACCGCGACGAAGCGTACGTCTACGTCGGCGGTGACGACGTGAACTACCTCGAAGTCGTCAAGCTCACGGACGACGACGACGACGGTATGGTGAACTTCACGTTCAACACCTACACCGCGAACGAGAGCAACGTGAACCCGTTCGAGCTCGTCGAAGACTCTGACGACGAACTCGAACTCGCCACGGGCGACGTCGAGACGGAGGACAACGGTCTCCCCGGAGCAGTCGACGGCACTCTCAGCGAGCGCCTCGAGACCGGTGACTACGACCTCCGCACGAGCACGTCGCTCGACTACAACGTCGAGGACGATGAAGTCGAGGACGAGCAGGACGTCGCGACGCTCGACCTCGGCGAGCGTAACACGAGCGGCATCGCCACGTGGACCGCAGCGAGCGGTAACGCAGACGAGTTCGACGACGCGCAGGAACTCCTCGAGAACGTCAACGAGAGCAACGTGGTCGCCATCGGCGACCGTCTCGTTGTTCAGGTGAACGCCAGCGGTACCTCTGGTGTCATCGACGAGGATAACGTTGACTCGCTGCTGAACGGCGACGAGGGTATGCAGTTCACCGTCGAGGAGGCTGACGCCGGTGCGAACGCCGACTCGAGTGAACTCGACCTCGACAGCAGCAACACGGCAATCTACCAGAACGAGAGCTCCGATCAGTTCTTCGTGGTCGTCGACACGCGTAACGTCGACGTCGACGACGACACGGAGTACGACGCGACCTTCACCGTCGGCGACGAGGACGCGGACACGAGTCCGATCGACTACGTCGACGACGAGGAAGAGGAGAGCGTCTCCACGACGTTCACGGCCGAGGAACCTGACGCGACCCTCGACCTGAACGACGACGACCAGTTCGAGGTCGCGCAGTCGCAGAACGCACAGGTCGAGTTCGACACGAACCTCGCGGGCGGCTCCGAAGTCGTTGTCCGCCTCCGCAGTTCGGCCTCGAACTCCGCCTTCCTGCTCTCGAACACGGTCGAAACTGACGGCAACGGTACCGTCATGACGACGTTCGACACCTCGGACGTCGAAGTCGGTACGGAATTCGACATGGTGGTCCGCAGCGGTAGCGACGAAATCGCTAGCGAGGACGGCATCATCGTCGAAGGCCAGAACATGACGGGTACGGGCACGGGCGAAGGTACGATGTCGGAAACCCCCGGTACGGGTACCGAGATGACCGGCACCGAGATGTCCGAGACGCCCACCGAAACGCCCGGCGAGACCACGTCCGAAGGCTCGGCGACCCCCAGTGAGGGAACCACGACCGGTTCCACTGACGGTGGCACGCCCGGCTTCGGTGTGGTCGTCGCCGTGACGGCACTGCTGGCTGCGGCTCTGCTGGCAGTCCGCCGCGACTAACGACCTACGCTAACTACCGGCTCACGCCGGCTCTCGACTTTCTTTCACTTTTTCGCGACGCTTCGACCCGAGAGCGACGGCGACGGTAGTCGCTCCGAGTAGCGCATCTGACCTCGTACCGGAGGCAGCCTCACACCGTTCGACGTGACGAGCGAGATGTGATTCTTACCACAGTCACCCAACGAACTTTGAAATCGAGCGGTACCGAGAAACGGATGGACAGATAATCGAGGATGCGACGGTTCGGCCGCCGGTGACGAAACATGATTGTCGACCACAGTCACAGCACTTCCTTCGTCAAGCGCCCTGGTGGCGGCCGAACAACTTCGAGCGAGGTGTTTACCGAGATGAGAGAACCGGGACGGGGCTACGGCTCACTTCTTTAGAACTCGTAGTACCGTTCCGCGTTCAGCGTTGGGCGACGTTCGCTCGGTCGGCCGGCCGGCCGAGCAGTCGGGCGTACAGCGAGACGAGTTCGTCGGCGACGCCGCTCCACGCGTAATCCGCCTCGACGCGGCGACGGCTCTCGGTGCCCATCCGGGCCGCCGTCTCCGAGTCCCGAAGGATATCCGCCATCGCGGAGACGAGGTCCTCCACGTCACCCGGTCGGACGACGGCACCGTTGGCTTCGTCGACGACCGAGGCGATGCTGCCGACGTCCGTCGAGACGACCGCGTTACCACCCGCCATCGCCTCTAAGATAGCGATCGGAAGACCCTCCGCGTAGGTCGGGAGGACGTACACCGACGCGTCGCTCAGGAGGTCCCGCTTCTCGGCTTCGGTCACGTAGCCGACGTACTCGGCGTCGTCGTACTCGGCCGCGAGGGTCTCGGCGTGAGACGAGAGCGGACCGGAGCCGGCGACCGTGGTGCGGAAGTCGAAGCCACGATCGTACAACTCCGAGACCGCCGCCGCGAACTCGGCGATACCCTTCCGCTCGACGTGACTCGAAACGAAGACGACGTGCTGTGGGTCCGCGGCGGTGCCGGGGTCATACTCGTCGGGGACCACCGCGTTCGGCAGAACGACCAGTTTCGAGTCGTCGACGCGAACGGAGAGCGTCTCGCGCCAGTACTCCGAGAGGACGACGACGGCGTCGCAAGCGTCGAAGACGAGCGACTGGAGAGCGGCGACGGGGCCGGACGCCTCTGCGACGAACTCGTCGAACGAAGAGCCGTGGACGTGAAGCACGACGGGCACGTCCCAGCGACGCGAGGCGAAGAGAACGTACGCCGAGGAGAGATAAAAGGAGAGATAGTGGGAGGTGTGGACGTGGACGACGTCGGGTGGAGATTCGCGGGCGAACCGAACCCAGTCGGCGACGGCGTGGAGGCCGCCGCGGGCGAGACTCAGCGGTCCGTCAGCCGACGGCGTCTTGGAGTTGAACAGTCGGACCGAGAGCCTATCGTCGAGGTGGCGCAGTTGTTCGGAGATATACCGACCGATGCCGCCGTCCTTCCCGCCCGTCGGCCCCACGACCAGCAGGTCGATGTCGTCCATTGCGTACGGGATAGCCGTACCGGGTGCAAAGTAACTCTACGGGTAATCGACCGAACGAGTCTCCGAGGTATTCCGAGACGACGGCGAGACGAGAAGGAACGTATACGGGCGCGCGGGGAGTTCTCGTATTCGTGAGTCGAACAGGCGCGGGGAGTTCGAACGGAGTGGACGCCGAGGAGGGTCGGACGGCGTGACGACGTACGCGAACGCACCGACGCAGGCGCGTCGCGTCGGCAACCTGGTGAAACACCAGGCGCTCAAACAGGTGCGGCTTCGACGCGGCGCCTCACGGGCGTCGAAATCGGCGTTCGACGACCTGTTGGACCGACACGCCGTCGGACACGACCAAGTGTTCGTTCACGCCGGCCTCGGCGACGTGAGAGACGCGTTCGACGTCGACCCCTACCGCTTTCTGCTCGGTCGACTGGCGGAGCGATTCGAGAGCGTCGTGGCGCCGGGGTTCACCGACTACTTCACCGTCTCGGGGGTGTACCACAAGCAGTTCTCGCGGCCGAAGCACGGCGCGTTCGTCCGGCAGTTCCACGAGGACGCCGACTACCGGACGGACGACGCGATAAAGTCGTTTCTGGTGAAGGGACCGTACCGCTTCGACGACTGCGTCCACCGCGACACCTACCACGAAGAGGGATGTTTCGCCCGACTGGTACGCGACGAGGCGCTTCTAATGAACGTCGGAACGCCGTGGTTCACCTGCTCGCATCTCCACTACCTCGAAGCGAAGCACGATGTGCCGTACGTGGAGACGCGGACTCACGAGGGCGTCATCTATCGGACGCCCACGGAGCACGAACGGATCGAGCAGACGTACGAGACGCTGCGGTCGCCGCTGTACTCGTGGAACAAGCCGAAGATAATGCGTCGCCTTCGACGCGCCGGCGCGCTGAACACGTACGACCTGAACGGCCTCAACGTCTACGTCTCTCGACTCGACAAGGTGGAACGCGTGCTGGGTGCCGAACTCCGCGACGACCCCTACTATCTCGTCACTCTCTGAGCGGTTCGTGGTATTAATGGCGTCCTAAAGCTCGAAATCGGGGAGTACAGCGAGCAGGCGTTCAACGGAGGAAACGCTTTGCAACGCTCCGAATCGACGGGGGTCGTCGGGAGGACGCGCGCGTCGAACCCGCGTCGACGGTGTCGGCGAGGTCCGACAGCGGTATCCGGAGCACCTGACCATCGCGCGCGGCGGTGTTGGACGGATTTACCAGGAGACCGAGTTTCGAGTCGGCGCGAACGAAGGCGTGTGCGTCCGTCGTCGGGACCCGCGGAAGCACGTCGCCGAGGGTGCGTCGGCGTTCGAAGGAGCAGAGTTCGTGCCACGACTCGTAGCCGTCCGCGCTGGACGCGGCGAGGACGCGCACCTCCCGCGGACAGGTGTTTCGCTGCTGGTCCGCGGGGGCCGTGCTGTCGACGCCCGTCTGCGAACTCGCCGACCCGACGACGTAGTGTTCGCCGCCGTGTTCGACCGTCTCGACGTAGAACAGGACGCCGTCCGTGGCTCCGACGACGTCCGGTTCGGGACTCGGGTCCGAGAGGCGTTCGCGCGGAAGCTTGTAGATGGGTTTGTTCGCGGCGAACGACGCGTCCTTACCCCAGAAGACGGCCTCGGGCGTGAATCCGAGTTGGACGCCCCGCCACGCCTGACTCCCGGAGCCGAGGGGTTCGTACCGCCCGTCGGCGACGACGCCGATAGAACTCTCCTCGTCCCCGTCGCCGGTATTCGCCCAGAGCATCCCTCCATGGGGGTCGGCGTAGACGCCGTGAAAGTGCCGCACGTCGTCGCGTTCGAGGAACACCGACCACGTGCGCCCGTCGTCGTCGCTGACGCGGATACGGCCCGGTTCGTCGCGGAGGGCGTACTCCGCGAGATACACGTCGCCCTCGTAGCGGCAGACGGAACTGGGCAGGAGTCCTTTCGGCGGGGACGATGGAGGAAGGTCGAGAACGTGCATCCACGAGCGACCCCCGTCTCCCGAGCGGTAGACGCGCGAACCGACGTTGGCGAGGAGCGACTCCGCGGAGAGCGCCCAGACGTTCGACGACTGGTAACGCCCCGTGACGGGAGCGAGAAACGATTTTCCGACGGTGGAGTGCAACGCTCGGAACCGGATGCGCTTCGGAACGCCGGGCGGGTCCGGAAACCGACTCCGAACCGCCGTCCCGTCGGCGGGATTTAGCACGACGGACTCCAGACCGGACGTGCAGTACAGTGTTCCGTCGCGAACGTCCCCCAGATGCATCAGTTCGGAGATGCGCCGGCGGCGGTATAACTGCTCGGTCAGATGTTTGATGTTCGACCGCCGAAAAGAGACCGCGCCGCGCGTTCGCGTTACTTCTGTCCGTAGCTCGAAACGTGGAACTCCATCACCGTCTTCATCCCCCGAATCAGACAGTCCACGTCGAAGCTCTCGATGTCGAACTCGCGTTCGGAGACGGCTTCGTACCGCTCGTACCACTCGTCTTCGAACCGCTCGGCCACGCCGTTGTCCTGGATTGCCGCGATGGCCCGGTCGGGTTCGTCGTCGGCCGTGATGATGCCCTTGTCGAGGGCGTCGACGACGACACCGGCCGTGTAGTCGTCCTCGTACAGTTCGCGCTCCCAGGTCGTCACCCAGTTGCCGATACGAGCCATCCCCTGCAGTTCGAGGAGCAGTTCGCGGAGTTCCCCCAACTCCGTGCGGTCGAACGACGGCGTCCACATGATGTCGATGCCCGCGTACGGGAACATCACCATGTTGAACGGGCCGTAGTGCTGGGACTCCTCCAAGTTGGCTATCTCGCGGTTGTCGTTGAGGACGCGCGCGTACTCCATGGCGTTGAGCGCCTGTCGCAGGTCGAACTGGAAGACGTCCAGCTGCTCCTCGTAGCACGGAGCCTGGGTTAATCGGCTATTAACCTCGTTCCAGAGCGTCTCGGCGAACTCCAGAATCTCCGTGTCGACACCGGGGGCGTCGTAGCGAACCGACTCGGGCGCGTACGGAAGGCGGCGCGCCTGTTCGAACGTCTCGCGGTCGCCGAAGTGGTCCGCCAAGTCGTCGAGGACGGTGATGTACATCGTCAGCATCGTCTTCGTCGTCTTGACCTCCTCCATCACGTCCGACGGGACGCACGGAAGCGTGAACGCGTCGAACAGGCGGTGGATCCACTGCCAGAGGAATACGTCGCGGCCCCCCACAGTTCGGTCGTACTCGTCCGAGAGTTCGCGGACGCGCGGCGGTAGTTCGGTCTGTCTAACGGCTTCGATACAGTCTGCGGGAGTCCCCCCAAGGATCCCATCCGAGTGCTGGTATGCTGCTCTCCCCGACATACTCCGATTAACAGAGTACTAACGTATTAATCTTCCTCCTTAATCTTACTATTTTGTATACATTCAAGATAATATGAACATTATAGCTGCACAAATTGCCGCATACTGCCCGTACATTCATATATTTGTGAATTTTTTGCCCTCGTCGACACGACCACTTATTGTCGGCCGCGCGCTACCTGCGTCCCATGACCGCCGAGTCGACTGCGACCCAGTCCGCGGTGCGAGTCCGTCTCCTCGGCGACGGCGCCTCCGCGTCGGACGTCCGGAGTCTCCTTCGCGACGACGAACGCGTCTCGCTGCTACCCACGTCCGGAGAGGGCGAGACACGGGCAGGCGCGAGTACGAACGAAGACGCTGACGCGGACTGTCTCGTCTGTACGACCGTCGACGCCATCCCGACCAGGGGATTCGGTCCCGCTCCGGTCGTCGTCGTCCTTCCGAACCCGGACGACGAGTCGGTAAGCACCGCCTACCGCGCGGGCGCGACAGACGTGCTCGCCCCCACCGAGTCGCTCCCGGCGCAGGTCGCGTGGCTCTCGGGTGCCGACGAACTCGATGGCGAGGGCGGAAAGTCGGCGGCGACGCTCGTCGAGAGCGCGAACGCATTCGACGACGCCGCGTGCGTTCTCGACCGGCGCTGGCGAGTCGGAGCGGCGACCGACGCGTTCGCCGAACTCGTGGGGGAGCACCCGGCGGATGCGAGCGCCGACGGGGAATCTGAGTCCGACCATCCGTCCGAGGACCCCGGCGCCAACGCGGACACCGAGACGCACTTGTGGTCCGACTATCCGTCCCTGCGCGCGGTGGGAGCGTCGTGTTGGGAGGCGGTGCTGTCCGGGGAGACGACGGTGTTCGAGGAGACGCTTCCCGACGGGCGGCGCGTGTCGGGGCAGGCCGTCCCTCTGCCCGACGGCGTCGCGCTCCGATTCCGCGACGTCACCGAGGAGACGGAGACGCGGGAGTCGCTGGACCGCTACGAACGCATCCTGGAGACCATCGACGACGGCATCTACATCCTCGACGAGAACTTCCTCATCACGGAAGTCAACGACGCCGTCACGCAGATGACGGGGTACGACCGCGAGGAACTGGTCGGCTCGCACTCGACGATGCTCGCGGACGAGTCGGTCATCGTGGAGGCCAGCGCCCTCATCCAGGAGATACTGATGGGCGAGCGGTCGGACGGCCGTCTCGACGTCGAGTTGCAGACGGCGGACGGGAGCACGCTACCCGTCGAGACGCGCTTCTCCGCGCTCTCGTTCAACGACGGCTCCCACGGAATGGTGGGGGTTATCCGCGACATCACGGACAGAAAGCGGTACGAGAAGACGCTGACGTCGCTGAACCGGTCGGCGCACGAACTGTTCGAGTCGCAGACCAAACCCGACGTGGGCGAGACGGTGCTGAACACGGCGACGGAGATTCTCGAACTGGAGTCGGTCGTCGTCTACCTGTACGACGAGGAAGCGGGGGCGCTCCGACCGGTAGCGTGGGAGGGCGAAGGGACGCCCACGCGCATCGGACCGGGCGACGGCGCGCTGTGGACGTGTTTCGCGGAACACGAGTCGATAGCGCTCGGAACGGTCGAGACGACGCTCGACGAGTGGGACGAACTCGCCCCCGCGGACGTCCCGGAGTTATCGAACGGCGAGAGCGTCGTGATTCCGCTCGGCGAACACGGCGTGTTGGCGACGGTATCCTCGGGGGAAGACTCCCCGCGCGGGCAGTCGACCCTGACGCACCTCCTGGCCGCGAACGCCGAAGCGGCGCTCGACCGCGTGGCTCGGTCGGTCGAACTCGAACGTCGGAGGGGAGAGCTCTCTCAGCGGAACGAGGAACTGACCAGCCTCAACCGCTTCAACGAACTCCTTCGGGAGGTGAACCGCGTTCTCGTCGAGGCGGACTCCCGCGAGGCCATCGAGAAGGCGGTGTGCGAGCAGTTGGTGGACGGACCCTCCATCGCGTTCGCGTGGGTCGGCACGTACGACCGCGTCTCCGAGTCTATCGTCCCGCGCGCGTGGGCGGGCGCCGAACGCGGCTACCTCGACTGCCTGACGGACGACCCCGAGTCGTTCGAGGTCGAACCGAGCGTGCGGACCATCCAGAACGGCGAGACGACCGTCGTCGACAACGCCGGCCAGCGAATTCAGGAGTACCGGTGGCGGCGCGACGCCTTGGACAGGGGGTTCGTCTCCGTCGCCAGCTTTCCGCTGACGTACGGCGAGTTCGGCTACGGCGCCCTGACCGTCTACGCGACCGAACCGAACGCGTTCGACGAACGGACGAGGCTCATGTTCGAGGAACTCGGCGTCACGACGGCGAACGCCATCAACGGCGCGGAGGCGAAGGAGTCGCTGCACACCGAGTCGCTCATCGAACTCGACATCCGAATCACTAGTCCTAACGCCCCGCTGCTCCGCATCTCGCAGGCCTTCGGGGGGCAGATCGAACTGGAGGGGACGGTGCCGCAGCCATCGGGGTCGTCGCTGCTGTACCTGACGGTGAAAGGGTCCGACGCCGACATCGAATCCCTGTCGTCGCTGACGGTGGTCGAACGGGTGCGGAAGGTCGTCGAACGGGACGACGAGACGCTGGTGGAAGTGCAGTTGGCCGCCGAGGCGCTCCCGTCTCGGCTCGCGGACCTCGGTGCCGTCGTCCGCACGCTCAGTTCGACGCCCGACGCCCTCGACGTCGTCGTCGAACTCGCTCCGGGGTCGGACGTGCGCGAGTTCGTCGAACTTCTGCAGGAGCAGTACCCCGGAACCGAACTGAGCGCCAAGCGGACCCGCGAGCGGTCGATAGAGACCCAACAGTCTTTCCGCGCCGGATTGAGGGAGGCGTTGACCGACCGGCAGTTCGAGGCGCTGCGTACCGCCTACTTCTCGGGGTACTTCGACTGGCCCCGCGAACGGACGGCGAGCGACCTCGCGGAGTCGCTGGGTGTCGCACAACCCACATTTGCGCGGCACCTCCGTGTCGCCGAACGGAAACTCCTCGACAACCTGCTGTCGGACGAACAGCGAAGGCGTCGGTGAATCTCTCTCGAAAGCGATGTCGTTTTTCTACATTCCGGGAGTCCCACGGAAAGAGGTTTGGTAACTCGGCTCTAGCTATCTATATAGCCTTCGTTTGGCCGCACCACTAACAGCATAGTTGCAATCGACTTATGCCGATAGGACAGTGGCAGAAGTATGAATCAGATGGGGAAGAACGACGGTGCGATGGTGGACGAGGAACTCGACTGGAAGATCGTGAGCGCGGTGGCCGAGGAGAAAGGCGTCGAACCGCTGGAACTCGACGAGCGACTGTACGACGTTGTCGACCTCGACGCGGTCAAGGAACTGTTCGTGGGGATGCCGAACCGCGCGGCGTTAGTCGAGGGACACGTGACGTTCACGCTCGCCGGGTGCGAAGTCGTCGTCGACCAAGCGTGGAACGTCGACGTCACGGCCGCCCCGTCACCCAACGTCGCCGCCGACTGAACGGGCGGCCGGACGACGAACGAGTCGCTGCCTACCGACTCGACGCGGACGGACCCGGTTCGGGGGGACCGGGTCCGACGACTCTTCTCTCGGGAATCGATACCGCGAGCGACGCGGCCCCGCCGCGCCCGTCGTAGTCCATCGTTTGCCCGCGACGGCCGTGACGCCCGCTACCCGTCCGCCGAAACCATCCGGCGGACGCCCCATCCGACCGCGACGACGAGAACCGCGGCGACGAGAGCCGCGACGACGGGGTTCGAGGCGGCGTGCGCCCCTCCGATACGGAGCAGTTCGCCGGCGACGTGACGGAAGCCGAGTCGGTCGAACTGCCGCTTTCCGTACAACAGCAGGGCGGCCACCGCGAGGTTGAACAGGAACGTTCCGACCGCGGTGTAGACGGTGAAGCGAACGACGTTCATCCCCGCGAAGCCGGCGGGGATGGAGACGACCGACCGGACGAACGGCAGGAATCGTCCCCAGAGGACGGAGTGTTGCCCCCACCGGTTGAACAGACGTTGCCCGCGGTCTATCTCCGTCTGCGAGACGTTGATACGTCCGCCGTACGCCTCGGCGGCCGACGCCCCTTTCGTCCCGAAGGCGCGGTACGCGAACAGTCCCCCTATCGTCCCGCCGGCCGCACCGGCGAGAGCGAACACGAGGGCCCCCTGCGTCGACGCGACGGCGACGGCGGCTATCGCGGGGACGGCGACCTCGCTGGGGAGAAACGGGAACACCATCGATGTCTCGAGAAACGTGAAGACGAAGATGCCGATGTAGCCGTACCGAACGAGAAGTTCGAGGAGGGTCTGCGTGATGCTCATCGGAATCGAGTAGCGAGACCTCGAGTGCTCGTACTCGGGTCCGCGCAATCAATCTTCTCGCCGTTGCGGACTCCTCTTCCGGCGCCGGCCTCGGGGAGAACGCCACCGGCGGCACCCCCGAACCGACACCACCTCGTCCGGAGTTTCCTCCCTCGAAAGCACCCTTAGTCCTCGATATTCCCACGGACAGAGCATCGAGGTGCGGGGGAACAGCGAACCGTCACTCGGCGTTGGCATCCGGCGCTCGTGGACGGAGCGTCGGGAGGCCGTCCGAAGCGTGGATATGCGGTCGAAACAGGGCGGAGTCAGTCGGTCTCACGGATGCCGACCCGACCTGACACCGGGCCGCGCTCGTCGCTGTCGGCCGATTCGCGCGCCAACGTCGCGAGGGCCAGCGTCATCCAGCCCTGACTCCAGCGGATGTACGGCGTCTCGTCGTCGAAGACCCGGCCGATTCGGCGGTAGAAGTAGCCCTCCTCGTCGTACAGGTGCTCCATCGTCCACTCGTACACGTCGGCGGCGACGTCGTGCGCGTCGTCGTCATCCGAACGGACGAGGGTGACGAGCGCCTGCGCGGAGGCGTGTGCGTCGTAGGGGTACGACTGGTCGGACTCGAACTTCGGCGCGCCGTCCGCCTCGAACAGTTCGCGGACGAAGAAGTCCAGTCCGTCCTCGTACGCCTCGCGGACGCGTTCGTCCCCCCGGTCGGATTCGGCGTACTCGTAGAGACTCTCCAAAACGAACCCGGTGTGGAAATTATCGTGGCTGAGGTGGGACTCGGAGGCGGGCATCGAGTAGTACCACGCGCCGCCGTCGTCCTGCGCGTGGAGGACGAACTCGAACAGTTCCTCGGCGCGGTCGGCAAGTCCCTCGCCGCTGGTGTGCTCCGAGAGTCGCAGGAAAAAGGCGGCGGCGAGGGCGTTGGCGTTGATGACGACGAATTCGTCGTACGGCGTGTACGCGTACGCCTCGAACCCGTCGACTTCGACGACGTTGATGCCCTCGCGGATGTACGTGGCCGCGTCCGTGGCCACGTCGAGCGACCACGTCGCCCCGGTCAGTTCGTGGTGTTCGAGGAACGCGCGCGCACAGAACACCGTCACTACGACGGACGGGTGGTAGGCGGGGAGGAAGAACTTCCGCGCGTTCTGCCAGTCGAAGTTGTACCCCCACGCGTGGTGTCGGGTGACGGGCGAGGTGTACTCTTCCAGCCACCGGAGCAGGTCCTCCGCTTCGGTGAGGTATCGCCCCTCCCCCGTGGCCTCGTACAGGCGGAGACACGCCGAGGCGAACAGCGCGATGCCCTTCGGGTTCCGTTCGGGTTCGACGCCGAGGAGCGGACGAAGGTTCACCGGAGATTTGTTAACACCGTGCATGGCGGCGAGGCGAGTGAACCAGTTCGTCGCGAACGGCGCGAGGACGGGACTGTTGAGACCGTCGTACGGGTCGTAACCGGCGTACTCGCGGTCCCGCGCCCACCGGAGCGCCCGGTCGGCAGTCTCGCGTGGAGAGGCGTGCGTCATGTTCGTGCTGCGGATGCCTACCTCGCGCAGGGTATTGGTTACTCGTCGTACAATCGGTCCGAGCGTCCGACGACGACGACGGGGGCCGGCGGCGCGACGACGGGCACGAGTCCGGTCGGCCGGAAGCGACCGTTCCGGGAGAACGAACGGGCGTGTCGTACGAGTCCGCCGCCAGCGGCGGCGAGTCGGCCGCGAGCGGACGAGGCGAGCGTGTCTGTCTCGCGCACCGGACAGTCCGGTAGAGCGATTAAACCGACCATAACAAAGCTCGTACCGCAGAGACGACGGACGAAACACCTCCATGCACACCGCAGTACGTCCGAGTGACGCGCCGCGACGGGCGCGGGGTGGCGCGCCGTGAGCGACCGCGCGGTCTACGCGGACGTCGCGGCCAGTGTCGCAGTGGTCGCGGTGGCGGTCGTCGCCGTCCTGAGTCTCGAACCGATAACCGCCAGAGCCGCCCTGGCCGGGGGGCTCGTCCTCTTCTTCCCCGGATACGCGCTGACGACACTCGTGTTCCCCGCCGCGAAAAAGACGCGCCCCGAGGGGAGAGACCTCCCGTCGGCGTTCGCGGGTCGAACCGAGCACGCCGGACTGCCGTTCCTAGAGCGTCTCGCCATGTCGTTCGGTCTGAGCGTCGCGCTCGTTCCCCTGTTTGCGTGGGCGTTGCAGGTGGTCGGCGCGGAGTTCCTCGCGCCGAACATCGCCGCCGTCTGCGGCGGGGCGACCGTGCTCGGCCTCCTCGCCGGCGGCGCCCGACGCCTCGCCACGCCATCAGATAGTCGCTACGTCGTTCCCGTCAGCGCGGTCACCGAGTACCGGCGGGCGGTCCGCGGGCGGTCCGAATTGGACGGCGTGCTCAACGTCGCCCTCGCGGCCGCCATCATCCTCTCGGCCGGCGTCGTCACGTTCGCGCTGGTGTCGCCCGCCGACGGCGCGAGGTACACCCAGGCGTCGCTGCTCACGGAGACGGACAACGGGACGCTCGTCGCCGCCGACTACCCGCGGAACCTCACCGTCGGCGAGAGCGGCGAACTCGTTCTCCGCATCGAGAACTACGAACGCGAGACGGTGAACTACGCCGTCGTGGCTCAACTACAGCGCGTGAGACCCGACGGGACGGTGGTCGAGGCGAGCGAACTGGACCGTTTCTCGCAGACCGTCGGCCCCGGGAGCGCCTGGGAGTTAACCCACGGCGTCGCTCCCGAGATGACCGGTGACGACCTCAGACTCACCTATCTCATCTACCGCGGTCCGGCGCCGGAAGACCCCGACGTCGACTCTTCGTACCGTCACGTCACCCTCTGGATGAACGTGAGCGACCCCAGCGCGGCCGAAACGGGCAAACTAGCCGCGTCGTGACCAACGGGTCGACTCCCGAGGAGTGTCCCGTAACTATCTTGACGCTACGGGGGAACCGGAGCGATATGTCGAGCAGAATAGATGCTGTCGCCCGTTCACCGATGCATAACCAAGTGTGTTCTCCCTCCTGTTCCGGTCGATGACGGGAGCACCAGGCGGCGAACGAGCGACCGGCGGCCCGGGGTCGAACCGCATTCGCGCTCACGCAGACGGTGAACGACCGTGAGTCGGGCAACGCTCACCACCAGCGACCCTGGTAAAGACCCCGCGGCCGCCGCGAGGAATCCCGCAGAAGCAATCGACGTCTGGGTTGACCTGGCCAGTCCCTCCCACCCGTTCTTTTTCAAGTCGCTGACGGACTCGCTGTCGAACATCCGAGCCACAGTGACCGTCCGGGAGAAGACGGAGACGGTCCCGCTGACGCGGCAGGTCGGGTACGCGTTCCGGACGCTCGGCCGGGATTACGAGAACCCGCACCTCCGAAAGCTCGGAATCCCGATCCGGACCGCCCAACTAGCGTTCGAGGCGCCGAAAGCCGATGTGGCTCTTTCCTCCCGGAACGCCATGTGCATCCTCGCGTCGAAGGCGCGCGGGATCCCCTCCGTCCACTTCACGGACAACGACATCTGCGCGTACGTCGACGGGCTGAAAGCCGAAGAACTGTACCACAGACTGGAGGCGCAGGCGACCCACAACGTCGTCCCCGCGGCGTTCCGGACCGAGGTACTCACCGAACGCGGCGCGAACCCCGAGCGGGTGCACACGTACGACGGCTACAAGGAGGACGTCTACGTCGCCTCCTTCGACCCTGATCCGACGTTCGTTGACGAACTCCCGTTCGACAACAGGGAGTTCATCGTCGTGCGTCCGGAGGCGCTCTCCGCGACGTACGTCGACGCCGACGGGTCGCTCGTTCCGCCCATCCTCGCCGGCGCCGTCGAACGCGGAATCAACGTCGTCTACCTGCCCCGGGAAGCCGGCGACCGCGAGTTCGCCGCCGGCCTGCCCGAGAACCGCGTGTTCGTCCCGAACGAACCGCTCTCGGGACTCGAACTGGCGTGGCACGCACGCTGCGTCCTCACGGGGTCGGGAACGATGGCCCGCGAGGCGGCCCGAATGGAGACGCCCGCCGTCTCCTTCTTCCCGAACACCCGCATCTCCGTCGACCGCGCTCTCATCGACGAGGGGGAGATATTCCACTCGCGGGACGCCGGGGACGTCCTCGACTACGTCGAGTCCGTCAGCGACCGCGACGCGAAACCGGACCTCTCCCGGGCCAAGTGCGTCCGCCGCGAAGTCGCCGGGCTGACCGCCGACCTGGTGAACGACATGGTGGACTGAACCGCGGCGCACGAACGCGAAGTGGTCGAGCGCCCGCGTCGAATCCGACCAGTTATGTCGCTCTATTGAGATGCTGGCGCATGGCGCGACCCGCCCTCCGTCTCGCCGTTCTCTTCGTCGTCCTCACCGCCGGGTGTAGTAGCACGTTCGGCGGCCTCGACCCGCGGACGTCCGAAACCGCGGCGCCGACGGCGGTGCCCGAACCCGTCCCGTACCCGCCCGGCGTCACCGACGACGGCGTGTCGGACGCCGTCGTACTCGTCAGAGCGCACCAGCGCGCGACGGCAAACGCCTCCTACGTCGCCAATCGGACGCTGACCGTCCGGTATCCGAACGGAACGCGAATCAGGCAGGTCCGCACGATACGGCACGGCGTTGGAGACGGCGTGTACTACATGCGACAACGGACGACCGGGAACGCGTCGAGACTGCGGTCGAACGCGGCGTTCGAGATATGGACGAACGAGACGGTTTCCGTCGCCTCTGTTCCGAACGAGGGCGAGCGGGAGTTCTTCAGGCTCGCCGAGGAACGGAGGATACAGCAGTTGTCTCGCGAGCGGCTCCTCGACCTGTTCGCGAGGGTAGAGACGACGACCACGGGGACGACGCGGGAGGGAGAACCGCTCGTCCACCTGCTCGGTACCGACGACCCGACGGGAGAGATGCGCACCACAGGCGTCCAAAACGTCGCCGTCGAGTCGTTCTCCGCCGCCGTGACGCCCGAGGGCGTCGTCAGGTCGTACTCGTTCCGCTACGAGGGGACGTTGAACGGGGAATCGGTGACCGTCACCGAGGAGTACCGGCTGAAACCGAGGGAAAAACGGACCGTCGACCGTCCCGAGTGGGTTTCGACGGCTATCGAGCGGACGAATGAGTCGGAGTTTTGACCCCGGTTGGCTGCGTTACCGTCCGAACGACCCGACGAGTCGGGCGCGGAGGGAACCGAGTCGGCCGCGACTCTCGGCGCCGCCCGCCTCGTCGCCCTCGCCCTCGTACCCGCGGTCGGTCGCGTCGGGACCGACGTTCCCCTCCTCGACCATCGACTCCAAGGCGTTGTCCTCGGTTTCGAGTGGGAGGTCCACCCGACCGCGGCGGCGCGATGACTCCCACGACGCGAAGATGAGTTCGTCGGCCGCCAGCGCGTTCCGCCCGTTCAGTTCGGACTCCTCGCCGTCGCGGAGCGCTCCGATCAGTTCCGCGATGGCGCGCTCGGTGTACGTAGTGGAGCCGAGTCGCTCCGCGAGGCGCGAGGAGACGCGACCGGCGACGAGTCGGGTGCCGGCGCGGACTTTGCCGGGTTGCGGGCGGTACCGACCGTCGATGCCGGTGTCGACCGTCTTCCAAGACTTGCCGTCGCGCCGGTAGGCGAGCGTCCCGTCCGCCCGCACCTCGATTTCGCCCTTCGTCCCGAGGAGGCGGAACAGGGCGTCGCCCGCGAACTCCTCGCCGCGGCCGGTGGAGGCGAGGCCGTAGACGCCGTTCTCGTAGCGCCACTGCGCAATCGCTTGGTTCTCGTTGTGCGCGCCGAACAGCACGTTCTCGTCGGTGTAGTCTATCTGCGCGAGCACCCAGTCGACCGGTTCCATGTCGGTGTAGAAGTTCGCGAGGTCGAACGCGTGCGTGCCGGTGTCGTACAGGTGCTCCTCGCGGAACTCGATTCGGCGCAGGTCCCCTATCTTCCCGCTATCGAGCAGGTCCTTCGCCTTCCGGTAGGGCTTCCCGAAGCGCTGTTGGTGATTGACCGTCAGGGCGACGCCCTCCGCCTCGCACTCCTCGACCATCCGCGTCGCGTCCGCCCACGTATCGGCCGTCGGTTTCTCGCAGTGGATGGCGTCGACGACGCCGCTCTGGGCGATGCCGACGACGATGTCCGCGTGGAGTGCGGGCGGAACGCAGACGCTCACGACGTCGGGTTCGGCCGTGGCGAGCATCTCCTCGTAGTCCTCGTAGGTGTGTGACGCGTCGATGTCGTGCGCGTCGGCGAAGGCCTCGGCGTTCTCCGGGACCACGTCGGCACAGGCGACGAGTTCGCAGTCGTCCAGTCGCTCGTAACCCGCGGCGTGGCGATACGCCATGGCGAAGCCGTCGCCGTCGGGGTCGCCGGTCCCGACGAATCCGATTCGGAATGTCACGCCGGGGGCTACGGGGCAGGGGCCGTTGAGTATACGCGACATAACCGGTGCGGTCAGTCGACGGGCGTGGGACGAACGCGCCGCCGCTCGAACGGGACGTGTGGCGTGTGAACGGTATTCTCGATAAGCGGAGTCTCCGCCCACCTTCCGGGGATTCGTGTCGGTTCGGGGGCTTAGTAGCTGCATTACAATGCGGCGAACGCGACACCGCGGCGTATGGAGCGTACGCCACGTCCGGCGATACAGTTGTACAGCGTCCGAGACGCCTCGGGCTCCCTCCCCGAGGTGATTCGCCGCGTCGCCGAGGCCGGGTTCGAGGGCGTCGAGTTCGCCGACCGATTCCTCGAAGCGGACGTCGAGGCCGTCGCCGAGGCGCTCTCGGAGACGGGCGTGGTCCCCGTCGCCGCGCACGTCGACCTCTCGACCGTCGAGGCGGCGCTCGACGGCAATGGCGACCTGTTCGAGCGTTTAGACGACGTGGGCTGCGACCGGGTCGTCGTTCCGCACGTCCCCGCGCGTCACTTCCGGACGCGGTGGGCGGTCCGGTCGTTCTCGTACCGCATCGCCGACGTGGCCCACGAACTCGACGCCCGCGACGTCGACCTCGGCTACCACACGATTCGGCACGACCTCCACCCGATGGTTCCGCGGGCGATCGGTACGTTGTTCGAGAAGACGCCGCTCCCGCACGCCGTCGCCGACCTGGGTACGCGGGGACTCGCCCGCCTCCGCGGCGCGGACCCGCGATTCGACGCGAGCGAGATTCCGAGCGACTCCGGCTACTGGAACCTCATCGCCCGGACGACGCCGGACGACCTGTTCTTCGAGGTGGACGTCGGAGAGGTGGCCGCCGCCGGGTTCGACCCGGCCGCCGCCATCGAACTCGCGTCGGGTCGGGTGCCCCTCGTCCACGTCCGCGACGTGGCGCCGACGGGTCGGTTCGGCTCCTTCGAGAGCGCCGACCCCGGCCGAGGCGTCGTCGACTTCGCGTCCGTCGCCCGCGCGGCGCGCGAGAGCGGGACCGAGTGGCTCGTCTACGAGCACGACGACCCGACCGACGCGTACGAAGCGATGCGCGACGGCGCAGAGCTACTCGCTGACCTCCTCGGCGACGGATCGGACGGCGGTAGTTCGAAGGGCGAATCGACCGACGACGCCGCGGCCGTCGGGTCGGCCGACTGAGGAAGACACCCCCTTCGCGCGGTTAATCGGGGTATTACAATCGGGTTCTCGGGGCTCACGGGACGTATGAAGCTTCAGCATCGCCGCCTCGACGACGCTCCTCCGTCCGGACAGATGAGTTTCTGTCTCACGACGGACCTGACGGGCAACGGTCGCCCGGACGTGCTCATCGGGGCGTTCGGCGGCGAGTACCCCGTCACGATTCCGATACTCGACAAGGAGATAGAGATGCGTCTCCTGCCGGGGTCCCGCGAGGCCATCCACCGCCGCGAGTGGAACGTCTTCTGGTACGAGAACCCCGGATGGGAGCGGCACGACGTGGCCCGCGCCCCGGACCTCTCCGTCGGCGGTGCACTCGGCGACATCACCGGCAACGGGTCGATGGACCTCGTCTCCGGACAGAACATCCGGAAGCACGACCTCTACTGGTTCGAACAGCCCGACGACCCAAGAGACGAGTGGACGCGCCGACTCATCACCGACGACTTCGAGAAGTTCCACGACATCGTCGTCGCGGACGTCGACGGCGACGGCGAAAACGAGGTCGTCTGCACCTCACAGCGGAGCGAACTCGTATTCTACTACGACGTCCCCGAGGACCCGCGGCGCGAACCGTGGCCGGTGGAGAACCGCCACATCGTCTACGAGGGCCTCAACGTCGAGGGCCTGCACGTGGGCGACGTCGACGGCGACGGCGCGCCCGAAATCGTCGCCGGCGCGAACGTGTTCCACCGGGAGGACGACGGGACGTGGACCCGCGAGCAGATAGCCGAGGGCTGGGACTGGACCCGACTCGTCGTCGACGACATCGACGGCGACGGCGACGACGAGATAATCATCACGGAGGGTGACCTCCCCTATCAGGAGGACAGACCGGCCCGCCTCGGCGTGTTCGACCCGCCGAACTGGGACCTCACCGTCGTCCACGACGACCTCTCGAACCCCCACAGCCTGCAGGTCGCCGACCTGAACGGCGACGGACACAAGGATATCTACGTGGCCGAGATGCGCTTGGAGGAGGGGCACACCCCCCGGCAGTTCGTCTTCTGGAATCAGGGCGACGGCACGTTCGAGGAGGAAGTCGTCGTCGAGGACGTCGCGACGCACGAGGCGAAACTCGTCGACTTGGACGGCGACGGAAACCTCGACATCGTCGGGAAGTCCTACACCGAAGAGCACGTCGACGCCTGGTTCAACGTGAGCTGAGATGTCGCTCAGAAACGAGGTCCGGGCGCGCGTCCGCGGCGGCGTCGACGCTGCTCGTCGCGTCGCCGTCGACCGAGTCGCGGGGACGTCGCTGGCTGACGCCGCCCGGCGCAGCGGTCTCACCGACGCGCTCACCGACGCGACGAACCGCGCGGCCGCCGTCGTCCTCCCGGACGAAGTCGTGTTTCGCGTCGGCGAGAGGGAGACGCGGTTCAAAGTCTCCACGCGGTTCGAGTACGAGGGGTTCGCCAAGTACCGCACGGACCCCGACCGGACCGTGCTAAAGCGGTTCGTGCGGACGCTCGAAGGAAACGGCGGGGACAACGAGGAGGACGTGTTCTGGGACGTCGGCGCGCACGTCGGCGTCTACAGCGTTCTCGCGGCGGAACGCCTCCCACCGGAGCGCGTCGTCGCCATCGAACCGCACCCTGAGAACGTCGAGCGACTCCGGGAGAACCTCGAACGGAACGGCCGGGACGCGACCGTCCGCCGCCTCGCCCTCGACGACGAGTGCGGCCGGGCCGAACTCGGCGTGAGCAGCCCCGACGGAACGGGTGCGTTCGGCGTCCTCAACCGGACCTCCGCGCAGCGGAGCGTGGCGGTGCAGACCGACCGCGGGGACTCGCTCGTCGCCGACGGCGTTCCTGCGCCGACGGTGCTGAAAGTCGACGTACAGGGCGCCGAACTCGACGTGCTCCGCGGCCTTCGACACGCGCTGCTCGGCTGCCGCACCGTCTACGTCAACGTCTACGAAAAGCACTTCAGCCGCGGCGACGAGGGCGAGGAGATACGCGACGTGCTCGAATCGGCGGGTCTGACCGTCGAGCGACTCGTCGAGTGGGACGGCGGGCACTTCCTCGCCGCCGTCAGGGAGCCGTAAGTGGTCGAGCGGACGCTCGCGCGGCGCGCCGCCCGCGCGGGGTTCGACGCCCTCGAACGCCTCGACGCCGCGACCGGGTTCTCGCGGCTCTACCCCGACGAGTCGAACGCTATTCTCGCCTACCACGCCGTCGGCCGACCGGCGGGCTACGGCAACGTCTCCGTCGAGCGGTTCCGCCGCGACGTGGCGCACGTGACGAAGCACTTCGAGGCCGTCGACCTGCCGGCCGTGCTCGAATCGAGCGGCGGCAAGCGCGTGGCGTTCACGTTCGACGACGCCCTCGACGACTTCTACGAGCACGCCCTCCCTGTCCTCCGCGAGTACCGCGTTCCGGCGACGCTGTTCGTCCCGGTTGACTTCGTCGGCGGCGGTCCCGACGGCTACGCCTATCGGTTCTCCGAGTCGCCCGCCGAACGCGCGTCGTTCAACGACCCGGCGGCGTTCGCCGACGAGTCGTTCCCCGACCCGGCCGTGATGTCGTGGGACCGCCTGCGCGAGGTCGCTGCCGACCCTCTTGTCACCGTCGGGACACACACTCGAACGCACGTGGACCTCGGCCGGGTCCGCGACGCGGAGACGCTGGACCGGGAGATAGTCGGCGCGCGCGACGAACTCGAAGCCCGACTCGGCGTCGACGTCGACCGCTTCTGCTACCCGTTCGGGCGGTACACCGAGGAGGCGGTCGAGGTCGTTCGTGGGTCCCACGCGATGGCCGTCACCTCCCGTCCGGGCGTCGTCGGCGGTACGGGAAGAACGAGAACGGAGACGGAGGTGGACCGGTATCGCCTCCCGCGCGTCCGCGCACATGAGGATGAACGGCGGGTGCGATGGGACCTCTCCGGACTCCGCTGGCGGCTCACCGAGTACCTCGGGTGAGAGCGGCCCGACTCAGAGTCGAGAGCGGAGGGTCCGGAGCGCCCTGTTCAGTCCGAGCGCCGCGCTGCCGAGGCGGGTGACGGCGTCCAGCGCGAGATGGGTGAATCGCTCCGCGGGCGACTGCTCGAACGCCCCGTCGTCGGGCGGCGAGTACGCGCCCGCGAACTCGAACAACTCCGGCCGACGCGCCGCGAGCCGCTTGCGATGACGGCGACTGACGACGCGCTTTTCGAGGTACCCGAGGAGACTCGTCGCGTAGTCGTGGGAGACGACCGGCTCCGGCCGGTAGACGATGCGCTCGCGGTCGTAGCCGGCGCGGACGAGACGGTAGGTCAGGTCGATACCCTCGTGGCCCGCCCGTCCGCCGAGTTCCTCGTCGAAGCCCGACACCGACCGGTAGGCGTCGCGGTCGACGGAGGTGTTACCCTCGATGTTCAACAGGAAGGGGCGCGGGCGGTCGCCGAGGTCGTACCAGCGCTGGAGGCTGTTGTAGAACGTCCGCGACTTGGGGACGATGCGCCCGCGGACGGCGACGACGTCTGCGTCGGTATACGCCCGCCGGTGCGCCGCGACGAAATCCGGGGCGGGTACGGCGTCGTCGTCGAGAAACAGGAGGAGGTCGGCGTCGCCGAGGCGGGCCCCGAGGTTCCGGGCGAACGTCACCCCGTAGTTGCGGCGGAGTTTCGCGTACGCTGCGCCGCCGCGGACCTCTCGAAGTCGGGCGCCGAGGTCCCACTCGACCCCGTTGTCGACGACGACGAGTTCGAAGTCGTCGTCCGTCTGCGAGCGGAGGGCCGAGAGCACCGACTCGAACGCGTCGCGGTCGGTTCGGTAGGTGACGACAACCAGCGAGACGGACGGATCGACGGCTCGGGATCCGTCGAATCCCGTCCGGACGGCGGTGCGATACGGGTCGTCGAGGTCGGCGAAGCGGTCGGCCGTCGGCGTGCCGCCCGCCGTGCGTCCGCCGTCGGCCCTTCCGTCGTCGGTATCGACGGGGGGTTCGGCTCGCTCGGGTCGCACGTTGGCTACTCGTCCGTCGGCTCCCCCGAGTCGGCGAACTCCGAGGCCGCCGGGAGGGTTGCCACGTCGGTGTTCACGCCGCGGTACTCCGCACCGGAGACCGAGCGGTCGAACGACTCCACGTCCGGGTACTCCCGAAACGTGAGCACGCGGCCCTCTTCGGTCATGAACACCACTTCCGTCGTCCCGTCGGGGTGGCTGTACTCCTCTCCCTTCTGCGGCGGTCGGCCGCGGTCGCGTCCGTCCATGGACGCCACTTCGCCCGTCCGACATTTCAACGTCCGGAAGACGGCGACCGGGTCCGCTCGTCGCGAGACCCCGCGCCGCGTGGTCGTACTCCGGGTCCCCGCGTTCGCACATACTGTGCGCGACGGGCGGGAGCAGTATGATTATATACAACGAAACGACACAACGTTCTTGCGTGCACCGGGTCAACCGGCGGACAGTGAGTCAGCCACGGACACCGTCGGCGCGAGTCGGGCCTCCGGCGCTCTCGGAGGGCGTCGAAGCCGAACGTTCGAGGCGGCGTCGGGAGCCATCTCGACCGTCTCGGCCGTGCCGGCGCGTTACACTGCTAATAACCAAAGTCGCGTCGGCCATCCCGGCGAGTGTGATGCTCAGCCGTAGTACGGTCCTCGGAGGGTTCGATGACTGCGCGGCGCGTCGGCCGACGGCGGAGGGCTGACCAGTCGTGTCGCCCCCGCTGCGTCAACGCTCCACCTCGTCCTTCCCCAAGTGGGCGAGAGTCCTCCTTCTCGTCGGATTTCTCGCTGTCGCCGGCGCCGTCCTCGCGGCGCGGTCGAACCCGGCCACCGGCTACGAGGTGTCGATATACCGAGCGACGCCGGTCGCGTTCTGGGTCGGCGTGCTCGCGGCGGCGACCATCGGCGTCGTCGTCGCCCTCTACGCCGGGCGCTGGGGTCGGATCACCGGCGTCGGCCTCGCCGGGTTCGCCACGATGTCGTTCGCGGCGCTCCCCTTCTTCCGCGGCTACTACTACTACGGAACGGGCGACGCGTTGACGCACCTCGGGTGGGCCAAGCAGATGCTCGGTCCCGACTTCGGCTTCTTCGATATCATCTACCCCGGGGGACACTCCCTCGCGCTGTTTCTCTCGCAGACGATGGGCGTCCCCGTCCGCTGGGGGATGATGTACGCGATGCTGACGGTGTCGCTGGTGACGCTGGTGTTCGTCCCGCTCGCCGTCTGGGTCGTCCTCCCGGAACCGAGGGCCGTCGTCATCGCGGCGTTCTCCGCGATGCTGATGATGCCCATCAACAATATCAGCACGCACCCGCACTTTCACGCCTACACGCTGACGACGCTGTACTTCCCGTTCGTTCTCTACTTGCTGTTCAAACACCTCACCCGGTCGGCCGAGGACGCGTCGCTGCCGGAGTGGCTCTCGGCGGCCAGCCTCGTCCTGCCCGTCGCGGTGACGGCGAACGTGTTCTTCCACCCGCAGGTGGCGGTGAACGTGCTCGTCTTCATGGGAACCGTTCTCGCCGTCGGCCTCATGTGGCGCCGTCACGTCCGCGTCTCCCACCCGGCGGCGACGGACGGCGGCGGCCAACACCATCGGCTTCTTGCGGGACAGGTGCTGTTCCTCTTCGCCCTCCTCGTCGCGTGGGCCGCCCAGTACAGACACACCTACATCTACGCGCGCAACATCCTGGCGTCGGCCATGGAGTTCCTCCAGACCGGGAGCGGCGCCGGACAGGCCGTCGGCCGCAGCGGCGGGTCGGCCCAGTCCATCGGCGTCAGTCTGACCGAACTGTTCGCGAAGCTGTTTCTCGTCAACACCGCCTACATCGTCCTCGCGGGGGGTCTCGTGGCCGCGATAGCGTACGGGGTGATACGCGAGCGCTACGCCGACAGCAACGCCGCCGTGACGTACATCGGCGCGTCGGCGCTGACACTCGGCCCCCTCTTCGCCGCGACGTTCGTCGGCGACGTCTCGGAGTACTTCTTCCGTCACCTCGGCTTCGCGATGATACTCGTCGCCGTCGTCGGCTCTATCGCGCTGTATCACCTCTCGGAGCGCCTCGACGGCACCCTCGGCGAGAAGGCGAAACCCGTTCTCGTCGTCGTCGTCGTGGTGACGATGTGTCTCTCGCTGGTGACGTTCTTCCCGTCGCCGTACATGTACCACCCGACGTCGCACAGCACAGAACAGCAGTTCGTCGGTTACGACGCGACGCTCGAACACCGCGCCGAGGGGGCCGCGATAGCCGGTATCCGTCACGGGCCGGGGCGGTTCACCGACGCGCTGAACGACCCCTACGACCTCGACCTGCAGTGGAGTCTGAGCGGACCGGTCGCCAGCAGCGTCGAGAACGTTACTCACTATCGGGGGTCGAGTTCGGAACGACCGTTCTACTATCTCGTCGTGTCGGAAGTGGCGAGAGACAGGGAGGTGCTCGGGTTCAAGGAACTCCGGTACACCAGCGAGGACTTCGAGCGCATCGAGCAGGGGGCGAACCCGCGGCTCTCCCTCGTACAGACGAACGGCGAGTTCGCGACCTACTACGTCAATCAGCGCGGGTACAGTCTCGAACCCACCGAGACGACCGAGGAGACGGTCTGACAGTTCGACGGTCGGGGCGGCGGCGCCGCTCAGCGTCGTCGTGAGATGCGGGAGAACGGAAGCAGAAACGCAAACGCAAACGACGGGGACCAACTGCCCTGTCGCGTCAGAGGCGACGCCGGACAGGGCAATCTGAGGTAGCGGCGCAGCCCGTAAGCTATCCGTGGCTGTATATTCAGGACCTACCGGGAAGCCGAAGGAGAAAAACGCATCTCGGAGAGCCGTCGCCGCGGGATGCACTCGGGGGCGGCGAGCGCCGAAAGTGCCCTACGTCGCCGCCTCGCGGGGAATACCCCCCATAACTAAGCGGGATTCGTGTCGAGATACTCACAGTGAACGATACGCACGACGAATCGCGCCGGGCGTTCGTCCTCGGCCTCGACGGCGTCCCGTGGGGACTCCTCGACGGGTTGGTGGACGACGGCGCGTTGCCGAACTTCGAGCGGTTGCGAGCGGAAGGCGCGTCCGGTCCGCTCCGGAGTACGACCCCCGCGAACACGCCCGTCGCGTGGCCCTCCATCGCGACCGGCACGTGGCCCGACAAGCACGGGCTGTACGAGTTCATGAAGCTCGACTCCTCGTACAAACAGGTCCCCTACTCGAGCGCGGACGTGCGCCAACCGCCGCTGTGGGAACTGGTCTCCCCCTCCATCGCCGGGAACGTTCCGATGACGTATCCGACGAGCGACCCCGGCCCGGACGGCGGCATCGTCAGCGGGATGATGACCCCGGAACTCGACGATGACGCCGTCAGTCCCGACTCGCTCCGCGACCGGTTCGAGGCGCGCGTGCCGGACTACGAGATAGACATCACGTGGGCCGACTACGCGGGTCGCGAGGAGGAGTTCCTCGCGGACCTCGACGAGGTGATGCGGACGCGGCAGGAACTGATGGAACTGCTGATGGAAAACGAAGCGTGGCGGCTGTTCTTCTTCGTCTACGTCGCCCCCGACCGACTCCAACACCTCGTCTGGGACGACGACACGCTCCGCGAGCACTACGAGAAACTCGACGACATCCTCGGAGACGTGATGGCGTACTGCGAGGAACGCGACGCCACCCTCTACGTCGTCTCCGACCACGGGTTCGCACCCATCGAGAAGATCATCAGCGTCAATCGAATCCTCGCGGACGCCGGACTGCTGACCGCCAAGGACGCCGACGGGACGCGCGGGGCCCTCTCGCAGATCGGTCTGGACAAAGACCGCGTGATGGGGTCGCTCAAACGGATGGGTATCACGGACGACAAACTCGTCCAGACGCTCCCGAAGTCTATCGTCGACTTCTTCGGCGAACGCATCCCCGGGAGCCACGGACTGTACGACGTGGACTTCGAGCAGACAGACGCGTTCCTGCACGGTCTCGGCAGCGTCTACATCAACGATACGCGGCGCTTCGAACAGGGGACTGTCCCGCCGGGCGCCGTGGAGCGAACGAAGGAGGAAGTCGTCCGCGTCCTCGAGGCCGCGACCGACCCGGAGACGGGCGATTCCCTCCTGACAGTCAACGACGGCGACGACCTGTTCCCGAACGACCCGGACGCACCGGACATCGTCGTGGAGGCGAAGGACGGATACCACGTCAAGCCCAAACTGGGAGCAAAGTCAGTCGAACCCGCAGAGGGAATCGCCGCCTACCATCGGCCGGAGGGTATCTTCTTCGCATGGGGTGACGACGTGCGCGCCGGAACGCGCGTCGAGGACGCCGCCGTCGTCGACGTCGCGCCGACGGTGCTTCACTCGCTGGGCCGAGAGGTGCCCGCCGCCGCGGACGGCAGCGTCCTCTCGGACGTCTTCGCTCCGGGGTCGGACCCGGCGACGACCGCCGTCGAAACCGCGCGGTACGCAGAACGCGACGGGGCGGCGGCGAGCGAGACGGACACCGAGACCGTCGAAGACCGGTTGCGCGGCCTCGGCTACATGGAGTGAGAACCGAACGGAGACGCAAAAATGACACACGACGAACGAGACGGCCGTCGATCGTACTCTCGCCGGCGCCTCCTCGGCGCCCTCGGTAGCGTCAGCGTCGCCTCGCTCGCCGGATGCGGCGGGACCGAGATATCGTCTTCGACGCCCGAGACGGTCGACGAACCCGACCCGACCACCGGCACGCCGCCCGCCGGGGGCGGGTCGGGGCGGACGCGACGGGGAATCACGTTCGACCGGGTGGTGAACGCCGTCGACGACCTCGGGTGGGACCCGAACGGCGAGGCGGCGATAGACGAGTCGTTGGACGAAGACCTGCAGAGCGGAACGCTCATCGAGGTGCCGCCCGGCAACTACCTCGTTCGGCGGCGCCACGACGTCGAGTCGCTCTCCCGGTGGGGTATCGTCGGTACCGGCGCGAGTCGGAGAGGTGTACAGTTCACGCTCCCGGCCGGGCGGTCGTTCCGGTGGCTCATGGCCCACGGCGGACACGACATCCTCATCGAGAACTTCACGATGCAGCAGGGACGGAAGTTCGACCGCTCCATCGGGATGGCGTTCGTCATCGACCGCAACCTCCAGGTGTACAACGTGGAGAAGGCGGGGTCGAACCCGCGACAGGACTCGAAGTCCGGCGCGGCGAACGGTCTCATCGTCGACGTGACGGACCCCGACGGCGTCGCCGTGGTCGACACGTTCGTCCGAAAGGGTCCGCAGGACTTCGCGCACTACCCGGGGAACGCGATAACCGTGTTCACGGGACGGCCCCATCTCGGGACGGTGTACTACCGCAACCTCCACATCGAGAACGGCGGCGAACACGGGATGTACGCCTCGAAGTGTCCCGGAAACGTCCGCGTCGAAGGGGGACTGTTCAAGAACAACTACGGCGACGGGGTCCGAATCGCCGGCGAAGGTTCCTACGTGAAGGGCGCGACGGTCGTCATCGACGAGAACGACCGCACGCCGGGCAATCGCGGCACGTGGTACGGCGCGCGCGGCATCCACTTCCAGTCCGGCGAGTACGGCTACACGGGCGGGTTGGTCGAGGACTGCACCGTCATCGCCCGCACCTCACCCGGAACGGAGGCGCTGTTGATGATGGAACACAGTCAGGGCGCTGCGACGGTCCGAAACTGCCGATTCTACAACGACACCCCCTACCGAACCATCCTGGTCGACAGACCGGCGACGAACCACACGCGGCCGGCGAAGCCCTGGGACATGACGTTCGAGAACATCGAGATATCCGGCAGCGCGCGGAACACCGCCGCGTTCGTGATGGCCGGTCGATCGGGGTCGCGGCTCTCGAACGTGCGCATCGATCTTCCGGGCGAGAACGTCGACGGTATCGTCCTCGAAGACTGCGCGGGAACGCTCATCACCGGCGCGAACGTGCTCACCGGCGGCTACCCGCTCCGCGTTTCGGGCGCCGCCGGCGGAAAGGGGAACTGCCTCGCGACGCTGGAGGACCTCGAACGCCTCGAGTCGTCGTTGCTCGACGACGTCGACGCGCGACGCCTCGCGAGCATCCTATCAGGTGCGACGTGCATCGACGGCGAAACGGCGAACGCGTTCGGCGTCGTCCGGGCCGCGGACGGTCATCTCTACGGAAACGTACTCGAAGGCGAGTGAGTCCAAATCCGGAGACGGACGTCGCCGTGAAACGCCGGGGTTGGAGGTGTTAATACCTTATTAACTCCTCATTTCGCGTAGTCTGCGGTCACTGCAAGTGGACGCCAGAGGCGGTTTGAATCCGTTTTAGCCGGGGACAGACCACGTATAACAGCCTACTGTAGTAAATAGAAGACTTCTTGAATGTCACTTCTCTAGTAATATTTTTCCACCGCGTAGAGACCGAAATAATCGATGCATTTATCTTCTTAATCTGACTCTAAGAGAGTGTCCATGGCAGAACGACCGGCTGAATCTCGAAACAAGACAGGTACTGCGACCGACCGAACGGATGGAGGGAGACTACTCGGGCGACGCGACGCACTGCGACTCGGCGCGGCCACCGCCGCCGTCGTGGCCGGCGCCGGTGCGGCGTCAACGTCCGCCGCGGCGGGCATCGAACGCGAGGGCGTCACGTTCGACCGCGTGGTGAACGCCGTCGACGATCTCGGGATGGACTCGAGCGGCGGCGAACGAATCGACGAGAAACTCGGCGCCGCCCTCGGCGACTCGGGGACGCTCGTCGAGTTCCCCGCGGGTGAGTACAAGATAACCCAACGGGTCCGTCTGGAGAACCGAACGGGCATCGTCGGCACCGCCGCCGACCGCTCGAAGGTTCGGTTCGTCCCGTCGAGCGGAAAAAGCTTCCAGTGGGTCAACTTCAACAACGCCGCAGGCGTCGTCCTGAAGGACTTCACCATCGACCGACTGGAGGAGTACGACACGTCGGTCGGGATGGGCGGTAACATCAAACGCGACTTCCACCTCAGCAACGTCGAGTACGACGGCTGGACGCCCTCGGGTCCACAGATGTTCGCCGCGAACGTCACCGACCCCGAGGGCGTCGCCGTCGTCGACGGCCTGTACAGAAAAGGCCCCACGCAGTTCCAGCGCTACCCCAAGAGTTCGCTCGACATCTGGTCGGGTCGGGGCCATCAGGGGACGCTCTACCTCCGAAACGTCGAGATACACAACGGGTCGGAGTCGGGCATCTACACCGGGAAGGGTGACGGGAACTACATCATCGAGGACGGCTACTTCAAGAACGTCGTCCACACGGCGATTCGGACCGCCGGGCGCGACTCGGCCATCCGCCGCTGCACCGTCGTGATGGACACCGACGACTGGGACCCCCGGAACGAGAAGGTCGAATCGACGTACAACGACGGAGAGAACGTCCAACTCAACCGCGCCATCTGGGCGCAGACGGCCGACCGGCGCTTCTCCGGGCCGGTCATCGAGGACTGCGACGTCATCATCCGGAACACCGAGCAGGCGCTCGCCGGCATCTACATCAACTCCGATACGGGCGGCGCGGTCATCAAGAACACGCGCGTCCGCGTGGACGACGGCCGGGCCATCCCCATCTACGCGAAGAACCCCACCGACGAGGCGGGCGAACCGCTGGCGATGGAACTGGAGAACGTGAGCGTCACCGGCGAGTCGTGGGACAAAGCCGCGATGTACTTCGAGGGGCGACCGAACTCGGTCATCCGCAACTGCTGTATCTCCTCGCCGAACAACAACGACGGCATCCTCCTCAACGACTGCGACGGTTCCGTCGTGGAGAACACGAACGTCAGCGTCGGCGGCCGCTCGACGACGTTCAAGAACGGCAGCGTCACCACCTCGGGCATCACCTCGGGCGAAAGCTGCCCGCTGCCGTCGCTCCCCGATTCGACGCCGAGCGGGTCCGAAGGGTCCGACGGCGACGGTGCAGAGGGTTCGGACGGAGCCTCGGATTTCGACCTCCCGTACCGCTTCCGCGTCGAGAGCACCGGCGGTGGCAAGACGGAGTTCACGCTGACGACCAGCGGTCGGATGCTGCCCGCCGCGGACGCGGAGGGCGTCGTCGAGAACAACACCGTCGCCGACAGCGTCGGCCCCGAGTCGGGCGTCGACAGCTATCTCTACGAAGGCTACGTCACGGACTTTTCCGCGTCTGGTGCCGAGTACGCGAACTACTACATCGAGACGGCTGACGGCTCGCGCTCAACGCGGGTGACGCCGGACCTGCTCTCGGCGAACACGCTCGTCGTCAAGAGCACCGGCGGCGGCAAGACGCGGTACGTCGTCGGCGTCGACGGCGAAATCGTCCGCGGCGGCGCCGGCCTCGAAGACACCACCGGGACCCAGACGGCCGCTGGCGTCGTCGGACCGACCGACGGGATGGACGTGTTCTACTACACCGGCAGTATCACCAACCTTTCGGTAGAAGGCGGCGAGTACGCGACGGTGAAGGTCAACGGCACGGAAATCGACGCCGCGAAGTACGAGTACGGTACGGACGAGGAGGCGCCGACGGACCCCGCGACGGACCTCCCGAACACGCTCACCGTGAAGGGCGTCGGAAGCAGCGCGACGTACGCGGTCACGGTCTCGGAAGAGATAGCCGTCTCCCCCGAGGAGACCGACGACCTCTCCGTCGCCACGAAGAGCGCGGAGGGCGCCGTCACCGCCCAGGAAGACCGGTACGTCTACGCCGGCGAGATAACCGACTTCCAGTTGGCCGGCGACGCGACGGTGCTGGTCAACGGCACGGAAACCGACCCCGCCGACCTTGGCGACAACGACGACCTCCCGAACACGCTCGTCATCGACGGGGAGCGCACGGCCGCGCCCGGGACGTACAAGGTCTACGTCACGGGAGCAATCGAGGCCGCCCCCGACCTGAGCGTCGCGAGCGGGGAGGACTCGTTCGACTCGCTCGAAGATAAGGTGATGGACGGCGCCATCGTCGGCGTCGTCGGGTCCGGCAAGGACGGCTACCGCTTCTCCGGCAGCGTCACCCGGATGGAGATAAACGGCGACGCGGTCGTGAACTTCGGTCGATAAGCGGAGGGGCCGGCGCGTCGCCGCCCGATGACGCTGTTTTGCGCGGCGACTCAGACGTTCGTCTCCGAGCCGAGCGACCGGAACTCGCGTCGGCCGCGAAGCCGTTCCCCGAGCCGTTTCAGCCGCCGAGCCGCCTCAGCCGTGCGTTCGCCGCCGAGGGAGACCGCGAGAAGCGGGTACGACGACGTCTGCGTCGGGTCGTATCGGACGCTCCGAAGCAGGAGGCGGACGGCGTCGTTGTGGTAGCCGTTCTCCAGCGCCGAGTGCGCGAGCGACCGGGACTGCGCCGCGACGAGAGCGTTCTCGTGTCGCTTCCCGTATCTTCGTGCGAGCGGGCGGTGCTTCTCCAAGAACAGCGGGTACGACACGTCGCGCTTCCGCTCGTAATCGTCGCTGATCTTCCCGTGGGAGTCGACGCGGCGGACGACGAGCGGTTCTTCGACGGCCTCGAAGGCGCACACCTCCGAGAGGCGGAGGTACCACTCACGGTCCTGCCAACTCGGGAAACGAGTGTCGAGAGGACCGGCCTCCTCGACGGCCGACCGACGGACCATCACCGAGGAGAACGGACAGAGCGGAGCGCCGCGGAAGAGGTCGCGGGTGACCCACCCGCGCGTCTCGGGAACGCGGTAGTTCGTCGTCTCGCCGTCGGTCGTGACGTACTCCTGTCCGGCGTAGACGAACCCGACGTCGTCGCCGGCCGACTCGAACGCGTCGACCCGCCGTTCGACCGCTTCGGCCCGCCAGTAGTCGTCGTCGTCGAGGAAGGCGACGAACTCCCCGCTGGCGGCCTCGATACCGGTGTTCCGGGCCGCGCACGCGCCACGATTGACGTCGTGCCGGAGGACGCGGACGTCGTGGAGGGCACCCGTCTCGGCCGCGTCGACGACGGGCCGGATGGGGTCGGGCGAGCAGTCGTCGACGACGAGGAGTTCGACCGGAGCGTACGTCTGGTCGGCGACGCTCTCGACCGCGGCGTCGAGGTACTCGGGGCGGCCGTAGGCGGGGAGGACCACGGAGACCAGCGGCTGGTCCGAACGGGGACTCATCGAACCGCAGTTCGACCGGGACGGTCTTTGTTCGACGCTCACTAATCGCTCGAAATCGGGCGACGACCGCCGACGAACGGGTTTGCGAACGGTAGACAATGGCCAGCATTACCAGCGCCATAACGATAGGCCCGGATGCCTCGCTTCTACAAAGAGAATGCAATCTCGTATGCGCGCGGAGGGTCGGCGGTGAGCCGACTCCGCGAACTTCTCAGCCGTCTTATCCCGTCCGGCGGAACCACCGAACGCGTGGTCAAGGGCGCCATCTGGGCGATGGGACAGAACGCCTTCGGTCGGGCCCTGCAGTTGGCGATGCTCGTCGTTCTGGCGCGTCTCATCGGACCGAAACAGATCGGACTGGTCGGTGTCGCGCTCCTCGCGCTGAGCGGCGTCCAGAAGTTCACTGACGTGGGGCTGAACGCCGCGCTGGTTCAGGACGAAAACGAGAACGTCGACGAGCACCTGAATACAGTGTGGATACTGGAGATGGCGCGCGGTCTGCTCATCTTCTCGGTGCTGTACGCGGCCGCGCCGTTCATCGCCAATATCCTCAGCGACGACCTGATCGGGGAGACGACGACGCTCATCCGCGTCATCGGGCTCTCGCCGCTGTTGCTCGGGTTCCGCAACCCCGGGATGGTGTACTTCCAGAAGAACCTCGATTTCCATAAACAGTTCGTCTACCGGGTCGGCGGCGATATCGCGACGGTGGTCGTCGCCATCGGGTGGGCCTTGGTCGAACCAACGGCGATGTCGCTCGCCGCCGGGTACGTGGCCGCGGACGTGATCCGACTCGGCGGCTCGTACCTCCTGCACGAGTACCGGCCGAACCTCAGCTTCAGCCGCGAGTCCGCGGGCAAACTCATCAACTACGGTAAGTGGATAACCGGCTCCTCCATCCTGTATTTCCTCTACAGCGAGGGCGACGACGCCTTCGTCAGCGCCTTTCTCGGCACCGCGCCGCTGGCGTTCTACCAGTACGCGTACCGCTTCTCGAACGCGCCGGCGACCGAACTGACGAGCGTCATCTCCAGCGTCATGTTCCCCGCGTTCTCGAAGCTCCAGAACGACACCGCGCAACTGCGGGACGCGTTCAAGAAGACGCTCCGGGTGAACGCCTTCATCTCCGCGCCCGTGGCCTTCGGCATCGCCGTCGTCGCTCCCGACTTCGTGTTGGTGTTCCTCGGCGAGGAGTGGACGGAGATGATCCTCCCGATGCAGATTCTCGCCGGCTACGGCTTCCTGCGCGCGCTCGGTCAGACGTTCGGTCCCATCTGGAAGGCGACGGGTCGGCCGGACATCTTAGCGAAACTCGGCGGCCTCCGCGTCCTCCTCATCGCTATCACCATCTACCCGGTGACGGTGATGTGGGGCTACGGCATCGCCGGCACCGCCGCCGTCGTCACCGTCATCTACATCTTCCCGATGATGCCCATCGACATCTACCTCGCCTCGTCGATGCTGGACATCAGCCCGTTCGAGACGGTGCGCGAGATGGGCTATCCGGTCGTCGCGAGCACCGTCATGGCCGGCGTCGTCTGGTACGTCGACGCGGCCCTGCAACTCCCCTCGATAGCCGAACTCGTCATCAACATCGTCGTCGGCGCGTTGGTCTACGTGGCGATGGTCGCCCTCATCGAGCGGTGGTCCCACTGGGGGATCAGCAGCAACATCCGGGGCATCGTCGCGAGCGCCCGCCGCTGAGACGCGGCGTTTCGAGAACGGACGACGGCGAGCCTCCGGACCGAAATCGGCGTTAGCCGCTGACGAATTAATACGCTGGAGTCGCACGTACACGTCAAATGTCACGCGACATCGTCTGGGTCACCCTCGAGAGCGTCCGTCAGGACCACACCCCTCTCGGCGGGTACCACCGCGATACGGCGCCCTTCCTGCGGTCGCTCGCGGACCGCGCCGACGGCGCGGCGTTCTCGAACTGCTTCTCTCACGACGTCTGGACGCGGGCGTCCACCGCGTCGATTCTCACCGGATTGGCCTCCTCGGCGCACCGGACCTGGTCGCAGGAGGCGCGCCTGTCCCGCGACGTACCCACCATCCCCGAGGCGCTCCAGCGGGCGGGCTACCGGACGGTCTGCGTCTCGCCGAACCCGCAGGTGAGCGAGGCGACGGGCCTCGCACGCGGGTTCGACCGGTTCCAGTACCTCGGCAAGTCGACGCTAATCGAGGAGGCGGGCGTCCCGACCGTGCTGCGGTATCTCACGAAGCTGAACGCCCACTCGGCGGGGTACACCACCGACACCGCGAAACACTCCATCGGCTACCTGAGCGACGCCATCGCACGGCGGCGCATCCGCGAGGCGGCCCGCGACGACGAGGATCTGTTTCTCTACGTCCACCTCGGGGACAGCCACCACCCCTACTATCCGCCGAAGCCGTACCAGGACCTGTACGCCGACGGGTTCGAGATGTCCGTCGAGGAGGCGCTGGCGTTCGCCATGGAGATGTCCGACGACCTGCACGGCTACATCGCCCGCGGCGCGCCGTTCTCCGAGGACGAGTGGGACGCCCTGCACGCGATGTACGACGCGAGCATCCGCTACGTCGACGAGACGCTCCGGCGTATCGTCGAGTGCGCCGAGGCGGAGTTGGACGACCCCATCGTCGTCGTCACCTCCGATCACGGCGAACTGTTCGGCGAGAAGGGGATGCTCGCGCACATGGTCGTCGCCGACGACGCCGTCTCGCACGTTCCCCTCGTTGTCGCCGGCGTCGACGGTCTGTCGGGGCGCCACGACGGACTCGTCCAGCACGCCGACGCGATGAAAACAGTGCTCGCCGAGGCGGGCGTGGACGCCGAGGTGCCGGTCGGTATCGACCTGCGGGAGGAGAGCCGCGAGTTCGCCGTCACGCAACGGGGCGGCGAGCGCCACGCGCACAAGATGGACATCATCGGAGCGCGCGACGACTCCTTCGACCCCTCGCGCTACCACGCCGGCGACCTGACCAGCCTCCGAACCGAGCGCTACCGCTACCAGCGCAGCGACGACGGCGAGGAACTGTTCGCGCTTCCCGACGAGGTGACCGACGTCGCCGCCGAACGCCCCGATGCGCGGGCGGAACTGGCCGAACAGTACGAGGCGTGGACGAGCGCCTACGGTCGCCCGCGGTCCGAACGGGAAGAGCGCGCCGAGTTCGACGAGTCGATGACCGCCCACCTCGAAGACCTCGGGTACCTCTGAACCGACGATGGATAGGAACCGACGACAGCGGCGGAAACTGTTTTTCCGGTACGGACCATCGGTGGAACGATGACGACGAGCGTCTACTTCGACCTGGACGGCACTCTCGTGAGCTACGCGCTCCCCTTCGCGGCGTGGTTCGACCAGTCCGTCCCGACGGAGACGACGACGGAGATGACGGACGCGTTCTCCGACGCCCTCGACGCCGCCCTCGACGCGTACGCTTCCGACCCGTACGAACGCGCCTTCGAGGCCGTCTGCGAAGAGTACGACTTGATCGGTCGTCCGGAGGTGCTGGCGGCGGCGTTCGTACGCACCGAGGTGACCTCCGCCCGCGTCGCCCCGGAGGTGCGGAACCTCCTCGACATCCTGTCGCGGCGCCACGACATCGGCGTGCTCACGAACGGGAACGAGACGGTGCAGCGGCGCAAGCTACAGGTGCTCGGTCTCGACAAGTGGGTCGACGAACTCGTTGTCTCGAGCGAGGTGGGAGCGCGGAAACCGCAGGCGGAGATGTTCGTGACGGCGAGAGAGCGGCTACCCGCCGATACGTTCGTCCTGGTCGGCGACGATTACGAAGAGGATATCGTTCCCGCCCGCGAGCACGGGTTCGAGACGGTGTACGTCGGGTCCGAAACCCGGCCGGACGCGACGGTCGCCGCCGAGAACACGACGGCGCTGGCGACGCTCTTACTCGCGCTGTTGGACTGACATCGGAACGTCGAAAGGAGAAACAGCGGGGACAGAACGGGCAAAAGAGTCTCGCCGAACGAAAGGGGATCGAAACGGTTCGAATCGAACGGTTCAGGTCGGTCAGTCGTCGTACTCGGAGACGTCCCTCTCGAAACCCAACTCCAGCGGCGCGTTGGCCCGCCGGTCGAAGAACATCCCCACCGCGAACGCGAGAGCGCTGAGGAGGAACCCGCCCAGCGACCGGAGAACGGACCCGTCGTCCCGTCGGCGCAGCGCGCGGGAGACACCTCGGAGGGTCGCCGCGACGCCGAGGAACATTCCAAGCATCCCCGCCACGTACGCGACCACCGCGGGTTGGTAGGACTGCTCGTCCGACCGGTGATAGAGGCGGCGGAGGAAGTTCTGGAACAGCAGCCCCGACAGACTCGGGACGAACCGTCGGTAGACGATGCCGCTCTGCTCGTCGCCGTACACCGCCCGGTGCGGGACGTTCACGACGCGCGCGTCGTTGAGGTTCAGCGTCGTGAGCATGTCGTTGAGGAAGCCGTACTGGTCGTACACCTCCTCTAAGGGGATGCGTTCGAGCATCTCGGCGGTGACGGCGGTGTAGCCGTTCTGCGAGTCGATGGTCTTCCAGTAGCCGCTGGAGAGGTTGGTGAGGTGCGTGAGCAGTTTGTTGCCGAACAACCGCCACGTGCTCATCTCGCCGACGTTCTCCCGACGGCTGATTCGGTCCCCTTTGGCGTAGTCCGCGCGCCCCTCGGCCAACGGGTCGAGGAAGTGCGGGAGCACCGCGGGGTCCATCTGCGCGTCGCCGTTCATGACGGCGACGATGTCGGCGTCGTCCTCCATCGCGCGGTAGTAGCCGGTCTTGATACCCGCGCCGACGCCGCTGTTGCGCCCGTGCCGGATGGGGACGACGCGCGACCCCTCCCGGTAGCCGCCGTCGGCGGCGATGGGATCGCACGACGACTCGTTCAGGCGCCCCGCGGTCGCCTGAATCTCGTCCCACGTGCCGTCGGTGGACCCGTCGTCGACGGCGTAGATTCGGTCGACGTAGGAGGGAACGCTCTCGATGGTCCGCCCCACGAACCCCTCCTCGTTGTAGGCTGGTACGACGACTGCGATCTGTTTTCCTTTGTACATAGTTCTCGGTGGCCGTCCCCGTGGTGGCGCTCCGACCGAACTCCGAACGCCGCACGGGTGGAGGGTCGACGCCGCCGCTTCGGCCTTCGGTTACAAATCGGGGCGAGAGAGACTTTGTTATGCCCTAGTTTTTGTCGATACGATCCCGTTACGTCGTTCGGAACGCCGCCGGAGTGGCGGGAGTCGGCCTCCCCTCGGGCGGTCGTCGGACGAACGTCGACTTCGAACCCGCTCGTTCTGCCGCCTATTGGTCCTCCACGCAGATTTTCAGAAGCGCAGACGAATCCGCGTGCTGGAATCGGGACCTGTATCTCGAATATCATCCGGCAATCGTCTCCGTTACTCCGGCTTTCGCCCCGAGTTATGCGGTTAGTAACCGACAGCGCTCCGCTGGACGTGGTATCCGAACGACGAGGCTCACTCCTCAGGAGAGGCGTCGCAGGACGAAGACGACGACACCGAGTGCGAGTAACCCGATTCCCCAGTAGACCGATGGGTAGGGGAGGTATGCCAGCAGAAGCGTCACGATGCCGGATGTGATGAGCGACCAACCGACGGTGGTCTGATACGACACGGAGTACGCAACGCGGAGTTCGGTGGTAAACATGACGGCCGAGCGAACGGAGTTCGGGAGGCCGAATCGGCGGACTGCGGCGGTGTCGCTCCGGCGGCCCCGAGAGTTATCCGCACGCCGCCCGAGACGTTCGGTAGAGGGTTTCACCGTGCAGAGCGTCAATCCATACACCGAGTCGGTTCGAGAGGAGTACGACGAACACGACGAGACGGACGTCGAGGAGGCGCTGTCTCGCGCGGACGACGCCTTCGAGGAGTGGCGGGAGTGGTCGCTCACCGACCGCCGGCGTCTGCTCGCGGACGCGGGTGAGGTGCTCCGCGAGAACGAGGAGAAGTACGCCGAGTTGATGACCGAAGAGATGGGCAAACCCATCTCGCAGGCGCGCTCGGAGGTCGAAAAGTGCGCGTGGGTGTGCGACTACTACGCCGAACACGCGGGCGAACACCTCCAAGAGAAGACCGTGAAGGGGCCGGAGGACGCGGAGACGTACGTCCGATACGACCCGCTGGGCCCGATTCTGGCGGTCATGCCGTGGAACTTCCCCCTGTGGCAGGTGTTCCGGTTCTTGGCCCCGCACCTCACGTCGGGGAACGTGGGCCTCTTGAAGCACGCCTCGAACGTCCCGGGGTGCGCGCTGGCCATCGAGGAGGTGCTCCGCGACGCCGGTTATCCCGAGGACGTCTTCCAGTCGCTGCTCGTCGGTTCCGACCAGATAGAGGACGTCATCGCCGACGACCGGGTGCGCGCCGTCACGCTGACGGGCAGCGGACCCGCCGGCCGCGCCGTCGCAGAACAGGCCGGCGAGAGCCTGAAGAAGAGCGTCCTCGAACTCGGCGGGAGCGACCCGTACATCGTCCTCGACGACGCACCGTTGGACGAAGCGGCGGAGACGGGAGCGCAGGCGCGGACCATCAACTCCGGGCAGTCCTGCATCGCCGCCAAGCGGTTCATCGTCCACGACGACGTGTACGACGAGTTCGTCGAGAAGTTCGTCGACGAGATGGAAGCGCTCGACGTGGGCGACCCGAAGAACGAGGAGACGAACGTCGGTCCGCAGGCGCGCGAGGACCTGATGTCTGACCTCCAAGAACAGGTCGAAGAGACGGTCGAGATGGGCGCGACGGTGGAGACAGGCGGCGAACCGATGGACCGGGAGGGGTACTTCTATCCCCCGACGGTGCTGACCGACGTGCCGCGCGACTCCCCCGGCGGGTGCGAGGAGATGTTCGGCCCCGTCGCCTCCGTCTTCCGCGTCGAGAGCGAGGAGGAGGCGGTGGCGCTGGCGAACGACTCGCAGTACGGCCTCGGCGGGAGCGTCTGGACCGAGGACCTCGAACGCGGAAAGGAGGTGGCCGCGGACGTCGAATCCGGCGCGGTGTTCGTCAACGAACTCACGAAGTCCGACCCCCGCCTGCCGTTCGGCGGCGTGAAGCAGTCGGGCTACGGTCGCGAACTCGGCGTCGAAGGTATCCACGAGTTCGTGAACAGAAAGACTGTGTTCGTGCAGCACGGCGTCGGCGAGGAGTAGCGGAGCGGAGACGGCGGTCCGTCCGTCTCTCCGGCCGTATTCGCGTCTATTCGCGTCAGATGTCCGTGGGAACGATAGAACGCACCGAGAGCGTCTCCTCGCACTCGGGACAGCGTTCGACGCGCGCGGCGCCGTACACGTCGCAGTGGTACGAGGCATCTCCGCCCCTTCCGAGGAGTAGTCCGCACGACGGACACGGGTCGGGTCCGGAGTCGGTGCGGCCGAGGAAGCGAGCGAACGGACGAGACGCGAGTCGAAGCATCGTGTTACCGTGTGGCACGAGATACAATAACTCTTTAGGTCGGTTGCGCGCGTTCTCGGACGGACTCCTACGGTCGCGGAACGGAATTCACGTGTCCGCAGGCCGGGCAGCGGAACCGACCGTCCGGACCGTCCGCCGAGGGGAGGGCGACGTCGAAGAGCAGACGGCCCCCGGCGATGGTTCCGCACTTCGCGCACTCGACGCGGGCGAAGGTCGTCTGTCGGTCGTCACTCGACATCGAACCACCCCATCGGGGCCGCTGTGCGAGTCGAGTCGAACCGGCCCCGGACGCTGTTCGTCCCCCTCCGGTCCTCGCCGTGAAGGGTGTGGAGTCGGCCGTACCGGACTGAACTCGGCTCTTCGGAGGAAGCATCTCCTCGGCGCGCCATCGTCCCCCTCGCGAACATTTTATGTCGCATATATGGTACTCTTCGATGCGTTACATGGCATTACTGGTTGATAGAGTAACCTGTTTATGTCGACGCAGAGGTCGTATATTGAGGAAATTCCCGAGAGATCGAACGACGCCGACGCACGCGGCACCGACCCCGTTCGGACGCCGCGGGCCGACCGAGTCGAGAACGAAAAGGTGTTACAGACATACAGCTGTGAGTGAATGTTTGGTTTTTCGTTCGAACGACGAGCGGCAGGACGGTGACTCTCGAATCAGCGGGCGAAAGCGACCGTCGACTGCTGAAGGCCGCGACCGAGTGGCCCTTCCCGGTTCGGCCGGGGACGGCGACGAACCGGACGATACGCCGGTTCAACCTTCGGTTTAGCCGCGCTCAATGGCCCGTTTAGACCCCCCTATCGAACGACCGAAACCCGGTTCGCACCGGGCGGTCGCGAACCGGGGCCGTCGCGCGCAGCGACCGGAACGCGAGTCCGACGGGTTCGAGAGGCGCTCTCGGCCGGAGAAACGGCCGAAAGGGACGGGAAAGGGGGATATTGCAGCGACCCCATAACCATACGGCGTGCGAGCGTAGAATGGGACACGATGACACAAAGCGATACGAGCCAACCGCGCTGTACGCAGTGTGGCGCGCCGATCTCACGGCAAGTGACCGGAACGATGGCTCTCTCCGTGACGACGCTGTGCCCGGACTGCGACCGAAGCGGGTGACAGATCCGCCCGACGCGAGTCCTCATCCCGCGGCGCACCCGTACCGGCGGTCGAACCAGGAGACTCCGCTCCCGTTCGGTCGGTCGGGACGACGAGTGTGGGGGCGATGACCGCGGTGCGAACGTCCGGCGTTTTTATGCCGGTAGTCTCGACGCGGCGGACGGCGCATCCAGCGGGTGGTACGAGAGCGAAGTCCCTAGCATCGTGACCGGCCTCGAACAGTCGAGGCGGATCAGCGGTCAGATAGCCGACAGCGCGTGGGCCCTCATCGCGGAGGGACGCTCGCGTGCGGCGCTCGAACTCGTCATGGACGCGGTAGATACCACCTAATGCCACGGCGACTCGCGTAGCAAACAAATAGATTTTCCGTGCCCCCTCGTAGGAGGCCGTATGCAGACTGTAGTTCTAGCCGCCGGCGTTGGCACCCGAATGTGGCCGCTCACCGACGCGCGGCCGAAACCGATGCTTCCCGTGGCCGGGAAACCGCTCGTCGCGCACACCGTCGATGCCGCCGTAGAGGCCGGCGCGACCGAGTTGGTTCTCGTCGTCGGGTACGAAGCCGATGACGTGCGCTCGTTCTTCGGCGACGAGTACGCGGGCGTCTCCGTCGAGTACGCGGTACAAGAAGAGCAACTCGGCACTGCCGACGCCGTTCGGTCGGCGCTGGAAGTACTCGAAGGCGGTCCGTTCGCCGTGCTGAACGGCGACGCGCTCTACGACGTGCCGTCGCTCTCGGATCTCTACGAGGGCGGTCCCGCGGTAGGGTCGTTCGAGGTGAACGACCCCACCTCCTACGGCGTCTTGGAGACCGACGAGTCGGGCAACGTCACCGGCGTCGTCGAGAAGCCGAGCGACCCGCCGTCGAACCTCATCAACGCCGGGGCGTACGTCTTCCCGGAGGAGGCTCACGAGTGGCTGTTCGACGTGGAGGCGTCCGAGCGCGGCGAACTCGAACTGACCGACGTGCTCTCGCGGGCGTGTGAGTCCTACGAGGTGCAACCCGTCGCGTTCGACCGGTGGCTCGACGTCGGTCGCCCGTGGGAGCTTCTGGAGGCCAACGAGTGGAAACTCGAAGAGATCGAAGAGCGAGTCGACGGCGAGGTGAGCGAGGACGCCGAACTGAACGGTCCCGTCGTCGTCGAGGAGGGCGCGGTGGTGCGCTCCGGCGTCGTCATCGACGGTCCGGCGCTCGTTCAATCCGGCGCGTCGGTCGGACCGAACGCCTACGTCCGCGGCGCGACGGTCGTCGGGCCGAACGCGAAGGTGGGTCACGCCGTCGAAGTAAAAAACAGCATCCTGATGAATGGAGCGACTGTCGGACATCTCTCGTACGTGGGCGACAGCGTCCTCGGCCGCGAGGTGAACTTCGGCGCGGGGACGAAAGTCGCCAACCTCCGCCACGACGGCGAGACGGTGACGCTGACAGTGAAGGAACGCCGCGTGGACACGGGCCGTCGGAAACTCGGCGTCATCGTCGGCGACGGCGTGAAGACGGGTATCAACAGTAGTCTCAACGCCGGCGTCGTACTATCGCCCGAAGCGACCGTGATGCCGGGCGAATCGGTCACCCGGGACCGCTGAGGCGCGGGCGACGGACTTTCTTTTCGGCTTCGCTATCGAACGAGCGGTGCGCGGACGCGGGGGGCCACGCCGCGCGTTCCCCTTGGCAGGGGGAGAAGGGAGATTCGACCGAAGCTAGCGGTCGCGCTTTCTGTTGTAGACGCGCATGAACGTCTCGAACAGTTCGGGGTCGAGTTTGAACTGCACGTCGACGAGGTCCTCCTCGGCGTCGTAGTTCACGTGTTGGACGTCGACGACGTCGAGGACCGTCTCCATCGCGTCGAGTTTGGAGTCGCTGGGGCCCTGCTGGACGCCGATCCCGTTCTCGTCGACCGAGAGCGAGAGTCCGTCGATGCGGGTCTGGTAGGAGCCCTTCGAGGCGCTGAGAAGCGGGTTGCAGCGCTCGACGAGACCGAGTTCGTTCAGACGGTCGAGGCGACGGTAGATCGTGGACTCGGAGACGTCACAGGAGTCTGCCAACTCCTCTGCCGTGACCGGCCCTTCCTTGCCCGCGACGAGAATCTCGCGTGCGACCTCGTCGCCGAGTGCGTCGAGAAGGTCGTCGCTGTCGACCTCCTCGAGAAGGAGGGATGATGATGCGACCCAGTGTGTGCTCGCTGCCATAGGAGCACCTATCGGGAGAGCCCCCCTTATGTAATCACTGCATACCGGGTGCTCCGAGCGAGTAGTCCGATCGTACCGGTGGGCGTAAGCTCCCCTTACGCGAAGTTGAGAACTAGCTGCAGAAACTGCGAGTGTCCGCTACAGACCGGTTCTCGCGGTTAAAGGTCACGTTATTCGGATGTTCCGACGCGGAATAGACAGATGTTTTACTAGAGCCGTCGCGCGGCTCTTCGGTTCGTACCGTCTCCGAAGACGGTACCGGCGACGGCCGTGCGCGTCTCTCCGCTCAGGTCAGTGGACCGTCACCGACTTCGCCAGGTTGCGCGGCTTGTCGATGGGTCGGTCGAGCAGGTCGGCGGCGTGGTAGGCGACCAGTTGGAGTTGGACACTGGCCGGGATGCCGGCGACGTCGGGGTGAGTCTCCGGGATGGAGAGGACGTAGTCGGCGAACTCCGCTATCTCGCTGTCCGTTTTGCTGGTGACCGCGATGACGGGCGCGCCGCGGGCCTGCACCTCCTTCATGCTGCTGAGCGTCGCCTCGTCCTCGAAACCGGTGAACAGCGCGAACACCGGGGTGTCCGGCGTGACCAGCGCCAGCGGTCCGTGTTTGAGCTCTGAGGCGGCGAAGCCCTCCGCGTGTTCGTAGGTGATCTCCTTGAACTTCAGCGCCCCCTCCAACGCGGCCGAGTGCGCGATGCCCCGGCCAATGAAGAAGTACGAGTCGCTGTCCTCGAGTTCCTTCGCCAGCGCCGGCGCGACGGAGGTGTCGAGAATCTCTTGGACGTGACCCGGAAGCCGCGAGAGCGCCTCGACCAGGTCGCGGCCGTCGGAGGTTCGGGTGCCGGTGATGTCCTCGACGAGCCGTTCGCCGAGGAGCGACAGCGCCGTCACCTGCGAACAGAACGTCTTGGTCGCGGCGACGCCGATTTCGGGGCCAGCGCGGATGAGGAGCGTGTCGTCGCACTCGCGCGTGACGGAGGAACCGACGGTGTTGGTGACCGCGACGGTGTCCGCGCCGGCGCTCTGCGCGCGGCGGACGGCGTCGAGCGTGTCTGCCGTCTCGCCGCTCTGCGTGACGGCGATGACGAGCGTCCCGTCGGTAACGGGGGGTCGAACCAGACCGTACTCGCCGGCCTGGAACGCGTACGCCGGGACGCCCCGCGAGGAGAGCATCGACGAGGCGTACATCGCGGCGTGGTACGAGGTGCCCATACCGACGAACTGTACCTGGTCGACGTCCGCGAACGTCTCCGGCGGGAACTCGTCGAGTTCGACGGTCCCGGTCAGTGCGTTGAGCCGACCGTGGATGGTGTTGCGGAGCGATCCGGGTTGCTCGTGAATCTCCTTGAGCATGAAGTGCTCGTAGCCGCCCTTACTCGCCGTCTCCGCGCTCCACTCGACGCGCTGGACCTCTCGGGAAACGGAGCGACCCGCCCCGTCGGTGATCTCGTAGCCGTCGGGTTCGAGGGCGACGAAGTCGCCGTCGTGGAGGTAGACGACCTGGTCGGTGTGCTGGACGAACGCCGGCACGTCGCTGGCGAGGAAGTACTGGCCCGGTCCGATACCGAGACAGAGCGGCGACCCCGAGCGGGTCGCGTAGATGGCCTCGTCGTTGTCGACGATGGCGGCGATGGCATACGTACCGGAGAGGCGGGCCACGGCCGAACGGAACGCCTCCTCCGCGGTCGCGCCGTTGTTCAGTTCCTCCTCGATGAGGTGGGGGACGACTTCGGTGTCCGTGTCGCTGACGAAGACGTGACCCCGGGATTCCAGTTCCTTCCGGAGCGACTGGTAGTTCCCGATGATGCCGTTGTGAACGACGGCGACGCGACCCGCCTCGTCGGTGTGCGGGTGCGCGTTGTCGTCGGTCACGCCGCCGTGGGTGGCCCAGCGGGTGTGGCCGATGCCGAGGTTACCCGAGATGGGATCGGACTCGATGGAGGCGACCAGTTCGGACACCTCACCGACTTTCTTGTCTAGTTGTATCTTGCTCCCGTTTTTGACTGCGACACCGGCGGAGTCGTACCCCCGGTATTCGAGTTTCTGCAGACCGTTCAACAGCGGTTCGACCGAATCGTCTTGCCCGATGCACGCGGTAATTCCACACATTGTTAAGCTGCCACCTCAGACTTCTCGCGGACGGTTCCGTCCACGACTACGCCGGCACCGACGGTGGCTTCGGCGCCGACGCTGCTACCTGCCGTTAACGTCGCGTTCGCACCGACCGTGGCGCGGTCGGCGACTATACTTCCGATTCTGCGGTTCGTGTACATGCGGCCGTCGACGACGACGTCCGCCCGTCCGCCCGGGGAGGCGACGCAGTCGCCGATGCGGGCGCCCGATCCGACGACGGAGTCGCGCAGGAGGACGTTCGCTCCCACGTGCGCGTCCGTCGAGAGGATGGAGCGCTCGACGACGGCGTTAGCCCCGATGTGGACGTTATCTTGTAGACACGTGCCCGGACGGATAACCGCACCGGGACCGACATCGCAGTCTTTGCCGATGACGACCGGCCCCTCGATGACGGCGGATTCGTGGACGCGCGCCGAGTCGGCGACGTACACGTCGGATCCGTACTGTCGCCCGAGCAGCGTCTCGGAGACCGAGAGCAACTGCCACGGCGTCGAGGGGTCGAGCCAGCCGCCGTTGACGAGGATGGACGTGACCGGACCATCTAGATGTTCGATGGCGTCCGTCAGCCGAATCTCGCCCTGCCACGGGTCGGTTTGGTCGAGGGCGTCGAACACCGAGCTATCGAACGCGTACACGCCCGCGTTGACGAGGTATCCCTCGCGTTCGACGGGGTGTTCGTCGATATCCGCGATGAGGCCGCGGTCGGTGATGACCACGCCGTACTCCTCGGGCGTGTCCGAGTGTGCGACCGCCACGGTGGCGGCGCAGTCCGTCGACTCGTACCGCTCCCGCGTCGACGACACGATGTTGGCGTCGATGATGCTGTCGCCGTTGACGACGAGGAAGTCGCCGTTGACGACGCCAGCCGCCTGCATGAGCGCGTGGCCGCTTCCGAGACGCGACGGCTGTTGGACGAACTCGATGTCCGCATCGTCGTGCGTCGCTGTGAGGTGCGTTTGGATGCGGTCCCCGCGATAGCCAACGACGACGACGACGCGTTCGATGCCACTCTCCACCAGCGCGTCGAGGACGTAATCCACGACCGGCCGGTTCGCGACGGGCATCATCGGCTTCGGAAGGTACTTCGTGAGCGGACGGAGCCGCTTGCCCTCGCCCGCAGCGAGGACGACCGCCTCTCGGATCTCGCTCATCCGTGTACCTCCCGGCACGGGCGAACCCGCGTCGTGCCGCTCGGCGGGGCGGATCGTAGTGGCATACCCACAGTAATGCCCCGAACGGGCATTGTTATAGGCAGCGTTTTTTACCCGCAATGGACCGCTGTCGCCGCCCCTGTCCGAGAATACGCTCCCTGATTCGGGTGTTTAAGGGACTGAGGCGCCGGTGTAGCGAACAATTAGTCACTAATCTTACCTAACGTGCCCTGTCTGTCGTCAGACACAATAACAGAAGAGAGAACGACAGGATCGAAAGAAGAAACGAGCGGGTGAGACGACGCGGGCCGATGAGGAGTGCTATCCAGTCCCGATGATGGCGGAAGCACCGTCGTGACCCCTAGGGGAGAGCCCCCGAGAACGGGGGTGTTGTGAGAGAGTCTACTGCATGCGAAAAGACGAACGCGCGGTGCGGACGAGCACCTCGGCTGGAAGGTCCGAAAAAATCGAAGAAAGCTACCGCCGACCGTTCGGTTTCAGTCGTCGAGTTCGTGCTGGCGGTACGTCTCCATGGCGGTGAGCACCACGAGTGCCGTGGTGCTTACGACTGCCCACGCCGCGTCGGGGACGAGAGCGAAGCCGGGAACCCCGAGGAGACCGGCCGCGACGCCGACACCGACCGTGCCCGCGACGGCGGCGTTTCGCTTCGACGTGGGGGCCGTCGAATCTTCGGTTTCCGGCGTCGAATCACCGAGGTACGGTTCGAGCTGCTCGGCCGTCGGCTTCAGCGTGATGTCACCGCGGTTCTTCTCGAAGTCGATGACGCCCGAGGTGGCCATCTTCGGAAGGTGACACTGGTAGAGCCCGATGTACACGCGCTTGCGCTGACTCGATGACAGCTGCGCGATGTCGATGTCGTTCTCCTTCGCGGCGATGAACTCTGCCATGTCGCCGAGTTTGGCCTCGCCGTCGTTCTGCTTGAGGTACTGGATCGCGTCGCGGCGACGCTGGTTCTTCAGAAGCTCGAAGATGGTGTCCTTCGAGAGGAGTTCTTGAACCTCTTCCTCCTGTTGTTTCTGCTGCTCGATTTCTGCGTCCGCCTCGGGGGTCGAGGCGTCTTTCGCGTCGGATTGGGTGAGTGTTTCGAGTGCCATCTGCCTACCTCCCTCTCGTTGAGAGTACCGTTGCGGCGGTCTTCGGCGCCAACCACCAGGTTAATTTGATATTTCTCGATTGGTCCGCGGTGGGTGGCATCCTAACGTCGCTGGTTCGACCCGCACGAGAGGTCAACTACCCTTTCTACAGCGTCCCTGATATACCTGCCTTTCAGTTGCAGTATCTGCTTCCACCCGCACTACGAGAGTATTTTTTAAAACTGACTCTCCGGAGATTAATCAACTACAACCAGGAAATCGAACTACTAACCGAGCCGAATCGGGCGACTAACGGGACTAGAGAGCCGGAATTCGTTCTAACCCGGGAACGTGGCGTCGGCGGGTCGAAGGTGGGTCGCAGCGGCTGCACAGTGCGAAAGTAATGACACATAATGAGAAAATTATCGGAGAGGGATGGCCGTCGGACGGTGTCCGACCGATCCGGCGCTCACTCGATGAGCGTCTCGAAGGAGTTGCTGGTATCGTCGTCGCCAGATTCCGTGAGGTACTGGGCCCCGACGAGCGCAAGCAACGCAGTCGAAATCAGCGCTGCGATGGCGAACCAGGGAAGCGTCGCGAATACGGGAAGCGCGACGGCGCGCGCGAGGATAGCGAGCCACCCGACGACGCCCAGCGCGGCGTAGTAGGTCGCCCACGACCGAGACTCCTCATCGGTCTGCATCCAAAAGAACCCCTCGTTCGCAATCTCGTCGGTGAGTGCGACGATGCGCTCCTCGTCGTCGTACGAGACGATTCCCGCCTCCTCTAGCTTAGGGAGATGTGTCTGATACAGCGAGATGTACACTCGCTGTCGCTCCTCGTCCGTTACATCTTCTACAGATGTGCCGTTCTCGACGGCCGCGATCCGGGCGGCCAACTGCTTTAGGCTCATCTCGTCTCCGGCCTCGTGGAGATAGTAGATGATGTAGCGACGACGAGAGTTACTGAGTATACGGAACAGTTCGTCTTTGGATAGGTTGATCATCTCATTTCGTGTCAGGCGTATCGCATCCCGCGCGCCCGCGACTGTCGGTGCGAATCGTCGGATGAACGTATTCGACTCAGTATCTTTGTTATCGACTCGCTTATACCGTTACGGCGGCGCCTACCGGTCACGTTGCCCCGGGGAACCAACGCCGCGCGCCCGCCGGCTGGCGCATATATTCTGTTCTGATAGCTCGGAATAAATCCTGCCATTAGTCGGAGAGATGACGACAGATGGAAACGAAGGGGGGAAAGCGAAGCCTAGGAGCGATGTTAATACACGGACACCGAACGTATACCGGTGGCTAACAATACCACATGGGGACAAATGATGGCTCGAATCCGAGATGTTCGAGTTAACAGGCTTTCAGCGGGACCTCCTGTACGTAATCGCAGGCTCCGACCGTCCGTCCGGTCAGGAGATTAAAGAGCGAATCGGCAAGGACGTCGGCGAAGTCAACCACGGTCGGTTGTATCCGAACCTCGACGCGCTCGTCGAGGACGGTCTCGTCGACAAAGGTCAACAGGACAGACGCACCAACTACTACACGATTTCCGAGACGGGCGAGGAAGCCATCAGAGAGCGGCGACGATGGGAGAACCAGTACGTCTCGTTGAACGAATAGCGCCGGCGCGAACGAACCGGCGCGGCGACCCTCTTGTATCGGTGACCGAATGCAGGCTCGTAGCCCTCACGCTCGAACGACGAGCGCCTTCTGCGGTTTTTTCGCCGCCTTCCCGCTGGACGGTGCGAGCGGAGGCTCAGACACACCACCCCACTCGATTCGGGCCGAACCGTCGTCTCCGCCTCGTCGTCGGAGCCGACGCGGGTCGATATCGGCCGACGGCGGACGCGAGAAGCGAGAGACCGAAGAACGTCGTCTCGGCGCCGCAGTCTTTCGATTCCGAGTGTTCTCTGCGCGTACAGGTTCCCTATAACAAAGCGTGTACGGGACCCCCGATAGGGTAGAGAACGATACATGAACACTCACAGGAACGCGGTCGAACGAACCGACGGCGGCGCCGCGCGCGTCGAGCGTCCGGCTCGGGGTCGTCGATGACGGCCGAGGACGGGCCGTCGCAGGTGGCTATCGTCCTAGGAACGCGGCCGGAGATCATCAAGTGCGCGCCCCTCATCAAGGCGTGCGACCGCCGCGGCGTGGACTGTCTGCTCGTTCACACCGGACAGCACTACTCGGACGACCTCGACCAGGTGTTCTTCGATCAGTTGGAGCTTCCCGCACCGGACTACAACCTCGAGATAGGCTCGCGTTCGCACGGCGAACAGACCGGCCGGATGCTCGAGGGCGTCGAGGACGTTCTCGACGAACACGCCCCGGACGTCGTTCTCGTGCAGGGAGACACGAACTCCGTTCTCGCGGGTGCCCTCGCGGCCGCGAAGTCGAACATCCCCGTCGGTCACGTCGAGGCGGGCCTCCGGAGTTTCGACCGCGACATGCCCGAAGAGATCAACCGGGTCGTGACCGACCACGTCTCCGAGTACCTCTTCGCTCCGACCGAGGAGACGAGGGGGTACCTCGAACGCGAGTCGGTCGGCGGCCAAATCGTCGTCACCGGGAACACCATCGTGGACTCGTTGTACGAGTACCGCGAACTCGCCGCCGAGAAGAGCGACATCCTCGCCGAACTCGGCGTCGAGGAGGGCGAGTTCTACCTCCTCACCGCCCACCGCGCGGAGAACGTCGACGACCGCGAGAACTTCGCGCGACTGTTAGAGGGCGTTTCCCGGTTCGCCCGGGAGACCGACCGCGAGGTCGTCTACCCCATCCACCCGCGCGCGCAGTCGCGGCTCGACGAGTTCGACCTCTCGGTCCCCGAAGAGATTCGGACGGTCGAACCGCTCGACTTCCTCGACTTCCTGCGCGCGGAGTCGGCCGCCGCACTGGCGTTCACCGACTCCGGCGGCGTCCAAGAGGAGACGTGCATCCTCGGAACGCCGTGCGTGACGCTGCGCTACAGCACGGAACGCCCCGAGACGGCCTACGTGGGCGCGAACTGCCTGGCCGGACTCGACCCCGACGACGTCGTCGAGGCGGGGTCGACGATGCTCGGCAAACCCGCCGACTGGGACGTCCCGTTCGGGGACGGCCGAGCGGCGGAACGGATACTCGACACGCTCGCCGCCGGAGCGGAACCCGACGCGGCGGAGGTCCCCTCATGAAGATCTGTGTACACGGAATCGGCTACATCGGACTGGCGACGGCAGCACTGTTCGCGAACAACGGCCACGACGTGGTCGGCTACGACCCCGACGAGGAACTCGTCGAAGACCTGCGCGCGGGTGAACCGCGGACCACGGAAGAGGACCTCCGCGAGTACGTCCTCGACGCTCTCGACGCCGGCTTCGAACCGTCGAACGAGGTAGTCGAAGCCGACTGTCACATCATCTGTGTACCGACACCCTACGAGGAGGAGTCCAAGCGCGCCGACCTCGCGTACGTAGAGATGGCCGGTCGGACCGTCGCGGAGCATCTCCGCGAGGGCGACATGGTCATCCTCGAATCCACCGTCCCGCCGGGGACGACCGAAGAGGTGCTCGCGCCCATCCTCGGGGCGTCCGAACTGACGCCCGGCGAGGACTTCTCGCTCTCACACTGCCCGGAGACGGTGCTCCCCGGGAACATCACCTACGAACTGATCCACAACGACCGTATCATCGGCGGCATCGACGAGCGGTCGGCCGACGAGACTATCGCGCTGTACGAACCTCTCGTCGAGGGAACAATCCACCGCGCGCCCGACGCGACGACGGCCGAGTTCGTGAAGCTTTCGCAGAACGCCTACCGCGACGTGAACATCGCGTTCGCGAACGAACTCGCGCGCGTGGCCGGTGACTACGGCATCCGCTCGCGCGACGCGATCGAACTGGCGAACGTTCATCCCCGGGTCGACATTCTCAATCCCGGTCCCGGCGTCGGCGGCCACTGCCTCCCGATCGATCCCTGGTTCCTCGGACAGTTCTCCGATTCCTTGGACCTCATCGCCAGCGCTCGTCGCGTCAACGACGGAATGGTCGACTTCGTGGTCGAACTGCTCGAAGACGAACTCGGGACGCTCGACGGTGCCAGCGTCGCCGTCCTCGGCATCGCCTACAAAGGAAACGTCGACGACGCGCGCCACAGCCCCGGTCTGCGACTGGTTGAGCGACTCACCGCTCCGACCACCGAGGAGACGTACACGACCGCCGCAGACGGCGGCCGCGCAACGCAGGACGACGTGGACGTCCGCGTCCACGACCCCCACGTGGAGAACGGCGCGATAAACCTCGTCGACCTCAAGACGGCGCTGACGGGCGCCGACGCCGCCATCGTGTCCGCCGGCCACGACGTTTTCCGCGATATCGACCCGGCGGAGGCGGCCGAGTTGATGGACGGCCGCGTCCTGCTGGATGGATTCTCGCTACTCGACGGCGACGCGTGGCGCGATGCCGGTTTCGAGTACATCGAGATCTGACGCCGCCGGCGTTTCCCGCCCAAACCCCGAATAATGCCCGCTTAAAAACAGTCTATACGGCAACTGATATTCTACGATTGCCGCTATTCAAGAAACTCTGAAAGACCCAAATACGCCACTTTCAGCGGCATCCATACCCATATTACCACAAGACTTATTTCGTTAATAGCAGAGAAACCGATATGGGATGTGACAACGAGAACGGCCCGGATGCCGGATCCGAGGTCGAATACGAACTGATGCGGCAGAACCTCTACGAGACGAGTTCCGTGGGGACCCCATCGCCGGGGACGGTGGGGACGGAACGCGTCTCGGAGGCGGAGAAAGAGCAGTACCTCACGATTCGACCGACCGACGACAGGGTCGCCACCTTCGAGGCGACGGTCGACGGCGTCATCGAGCCGACCGGCGACGGTGACCTTCCGGGACTCGGCAAGAGCGTAGAGGACGCGGTGTCGGAAGGTTCCCGCGAGTACCGAATCGTCGGTAGTCTGATGGACGTCCGAATCAAGGGACCCGCGGCGGCGTTCCTCGACGGCGAGCGCGTCGCCTGACGCGCCGAGCCGATAACCGCGGACACGGTGGTGTGTCCGCACCCGCGGACTGCTCGACGGCGCGCGCGGACGCGTCCCGGCCGAGTCACGACATCGATATCGGACCGGTGCGGGAGAGCGGAGAGTGACGACTCAGTTGTCTTCGGCGCCGGGTTCCGACGCGGATTCCTCGCGGTTTGGTTCGGTATCGGTCTCGCCGCGTTCGCCGCGGACGAGTTGCTCGGCTCGGTCCCGGTCTTCGGGGTAGCCGACGTCGACGCGCCAGCCCTCTGAGAGGACGGCGGAGATAGTTCGCCCCGAACGGATGAGTAGGTCTATCGCATCGGGGAGTTCGTACTCTCCTCGGTCCGACGGTTGGACGAGGTGGCAGGCGTGGAAGATGGCAGGTGAGAACGTGTAGAAGCCGGTCATCACAAGGTTCGACTCGGGTTCGTCGGGCTTCTCGACGACTTCGGTGATGTCGCCGCGGTCGTTCGTCACGCAGACCCCGTAGCGGGAGGCCTCCTCCCACGGCACTTCTTCGACGAGGAACGCCGCGTCGGCGTGGTCGTCGTGTTGTCGGGCGACGACCTCTTCGAGGTTCGCATCGAAGACGTTGTCTCCGAGCATCAGCATGAAGTCGTCGTCGATATGCTCCTCCGCGGTGAGGACCGCGTGAGCGAGGCCCAGCGCTTCGCGCTGGTGCGCGTACGTGATCGGAATGCCGCGGTATTCGTCGCCGAACCGGGCGATGATCTGTTCTTTCTGATGGCCGACGACCAAGACGAACTCCTCGGCGTCGAGTTCACACAGCGAGTCGAGGCAGTGCTGGAGAATGGGTCTGCCGTCGACTTCTACCAGTGCCTTCGGTTTGTCGTCCGTCAGCGGCCTGAGGCGCGTCCCCTTACCGGCGGCGAGCACGACTGCTTTCATCGATTACAGTCAGGACTAGAACGTAAATTGTTATAGGGCGGATAGCGGCGCGGCCCCCCGCGCCGTCCCGCCAATGTGCGGTGTCGAACCCGTGCCAACGGGTTACAGGCAGATAGCTTGTCGTTCGGGCAACGCGTCGCGGCAGCGAGTCGGGAGCATCCGAAATGCGACTGCGTAGCCTGAACACTGAGACCGATGGGCTATAACGTTATAAATAGTATTATGCCAAAGAGAGAAATACGTGACTCCTGAAAGGGTTAGGAGGAGAATTGTGGCCGCTCAGGACTCGATTCCTTCGGCCTGAATTATACTTTTCACTTCGGAGACCAGTTCGTCGGCGTCGGATTCGGCGCGCGCTTCGGCGGTGACGCGAATCAGCGGTTCGGTACCGCTGGCGCGAACGAGGAACCAACCCGAGTCTGTCTCGACACGCACTCCGTCGGTCGTATCGACGTTCTCGTACGCGTCGGTGAGCGCTTCGGCGAGCGTCCGCATCGCCCCCGCCTTGTCGTCGACGGAGAGGTTCAGCCGACGGGTGGTGTAGCGGGAGACGTCGAGGTCCGCGACCTGTTCGGAGAGCGGTCCCTTCCGACGGACGAGATCCGCGAGGCGAAGCGCCGCGTAGTTTCCATCGGGAGCGAGCGTCTGGTCGGGCCAGATCCACGCGCCGCTCGGCTCGCCCCCGAAGACGAATCCGGGTCGGGAGACGGCCTCCGCGACGAACACGTCGCCGACGGGGGTGTACGTCACCTCGCCGCCCGCCTCGGCCACCACGTCGGCGACGAGGAGGCTGGTGTCGACGGGGACGGCCACGGAGTCGCCCTCCGACACCACGTCGCGCGCGAAGAGGGCGAGGAGGGCGTCACCGGGGACGTACGCCCCGGTGTCGGAGACGGCGACCATGCGGTCGGAGTCGCCGTCGTGGGCGATACCGAAGTCCGCGTCAGTCGCGGGGACGGTCTGACGGAGCGTCGTGAGCGTCTCGGCGTTGGGTTCGCTCTTGCGCGCGGGAAACGTTCCGTCTTGCTGCGCGTTGAGCGTGTTCACGGTTGCGTCCAACTCGTAGAGGGCGTCGACGGTGACGCGACCGGTCCCGTTGCCGAGGTCCACGACGGCATCGACGCCCGCCATCGTCTCGAACGCGTCGACCACCGCGTCGGTGTGCCGTTCGACGGCGTCCGTCTCCGCGTGCTCGCGGCCGAACCCGTCCCAATCCGCGGGCGCGAGACCGCCCGACTCCACCCGCTCTTCGATGCGGTTGTTCCGCTCGGGGGAGAACGCCTGTCCGGACTGCGTCCAGAGTTTGATACCGTTGTCGGGCGCCGGGTTGTGCGAGGCGGTGACCGCGACGCCTGCGTCCGCGCCGAACCACTCGACGCTCCGCGCGATGGTCGGCGTCGCGGCGACGCCGACGCGAACCACGTCGGCCCCGCACTCGCGGAGTCCGGCGCTGAGGGCGTCCGCGAGGACGTCCCCCGTAACGCGCGCGTCCCGACCCAGAACGACCCGCTCGGCGTCGACGGCGAGCGCCTGTCCGATGCGGAGTGCGAGGTCCGCCGTCACCGTCTCACCGACGGGTCCGCGGATACCGCTCGTTCCAAACATACGAGACAGTCAGCCGGGGTGACCGCATTGGTATGTGTCACCTAAAGCGAGAGCTGTTAGCGTGGCACGCGCCTGCAGAGCGGAGGACGAGCGACCGCCGAAACGCCGCCGAAAACGGCCCAGCGTCAGCTTCCGCACCCTCGGCTCGGCAGGTCCCTGACCGAGACGACTTCCAGGCGGCCGTCGCTGTGAATCGTCACCTCGTAGCCGGCGTAGCGAAACGAGATGGACCCGCACATCTCGCCTTCGCCGATGAGGTCGTCCAGCGCGTCGGGGTCCACCGCCGCCCCCAGCGGCGGGAGTCCCGTGGGTTCAACGCCCTCGATTGCCGCGATACTCAAAACGACGTTCGTGCTGACGAGTTCGGAGTGCTCGTACGCGATGTGATACGACTTGGCTCCGTCCTCGCGGTCGATACGCTGCTCCCACCACTGTTCGATCTGCGCTCTCATCTCTGCGAACGCTCTTCGGTTCGGTCGGGTTCAGATAAGTGTTATTATTCGATTTTTTGATTAAGTGTCTTACTAACGTGGACGCGGCGCAGCCCGTGAAAACCCCGGAACGTCGAACGACAGCACGTAGCTCGTGTATGAATCGGATTAATCAGTCCGGCCGGCACCGGTTCGCACCGTCGGAGAGCGGTACGGGAATCGAATGGACCGACAGGTAGTTACCCGCCGGGCCCGCAGAGTGGCACGATGTGGCCCTGGGGACACCTCGCCTTCGCGTACGTCCTCTACTCCTCGTACGTGCGCCTCCGCTATCGACTCGCCCCCGAGTGGCCGGGCGTCCTGCTCGCGGTACTCGGTTCGCAGGCACCCGACCTGATCGACAAACCGCTCGGGTGGTCATTACACGTACTGCCGGGTGGGCGGACGCTCGCCCACTCGCTGTTCTTCGGGACGGCCGTCGTCCTCCTCGTCGCCGGTCTCCTCCGACGGTACGACCTGCCGGGCGGGGCCGCCTTCGCCATCGGTTACTACTCGCATCTGATGGGAGATAGCTACCAAAGCCTCCTTTCCGGCCGAGTCGAGGGTCTGACGTTCCTCCTGTGGCCCCTCTTTCCCGTTCGAGGATCGGAGCCGTCCGTCGGAATCATTCAGTATCTGCTGAGCGCGCAGATCGACGGTCAACTGGTCTTCGAGTTGCTCTTCGCCGCCCTCGTCGTCGTCTGGTGGCTGCTCGACGGCGCGCCCGGACTGGCGGCCGCCTGGAACGCCGTACGCCGCCGACTCGTCCGACCGGCGAGCTGAACGGAATTCAGCCATTCATAAAAATTTGAATTTCCGCTAGATATAATATTGATGGAATTCTATAAGAAGTCGACATGCACGTCGTCCTCGTCACTGCTGCCGCAGTGCGCCGCGACCACGTCCGCACCGAAGACGGACAGGTCGACGCCGCGCTCCCCGCTCTCGGTCGTCTCGCGGGTGATTCGACGGTGTTTTCGCGAGCGTACACCAGCTCTCCCGACCACGAATCGACGCTCCGAGCGATACTGACCAGTACCCATCCCACCGAGGATAGCGGAAAGGACCCGACACTCGTCGACGCTCTCGCCGACGCCGGCTGGGAGGCGGGTCTCTTCCACGGGCGTCCCGACGAAACGCGTTCGTCTTGGGGGTTCGAGACGCCCGACGAGTCCTCGGACGAGACGGTCTCGGGGCGACTCCGCGCGAGTGCGCATCGGCGGATCGCCGACAACACGGTGCTCGGTGGGCCGCTGGCGTCCGCCGACCGGCTGATCGGGTCGTCGTTCGGGACGCGGGTCGCGGCACCCCCGTCCCATCCCGCCGCGGACGTGACCGAACGCGCGCTCTCGTGGCTGGACGAAACGTCCGGTCCGCGGTTCCTATGGGTGCATTACGATACCGCGCGCGCGCCGCACGTCCCGCGGGAGGGGACCGCGAGCGACGGAATCGACGTCCGGACCGCGACCAAACTCGGCTACGCCACCGCCAACGCGCCCGACGCGCTGACCGAGGAGGAGCGCGCGACGCTGGAAACACTCTACCGGGGAGAACTCGAACACCTCGACCGCCACGTCGGCCGCCTATTCGACGGGATTCAATCGCGCCTCAACGTCGCGGACACCGTGACCGCGTTCGCGGGGACGAGCGGATGCCCGCTGGGCGAACACGGCCGGTGGTACGACACCAGCGGGGACTTCTACGAGGAGTCCGTTCGCGTTCCGCTGTTCGTCCACGGCCCCGGATTCGACGCCGAGCAGGTGGAGTTCGCCGCGTCGTCGGTCGACGTGCTACCGACGCTCGCCGCCGCCGCCGGCGTCGAACGCGCCGCACAGCGCGGCGGTTCGGACCTCCGTTCGTTCGCCGGGCGACGAGTGACCGAACGACAGGTGTTCGCCGCCGCGGGAACCGCGCCTGCGGCCGCGATGGTCTGCAACGGTCGGTGGAAACTGTCTCGGAGACTAGATAGCGGACGGGAGACCCTATTCGACCACAGCGACGACGCCGCCGAACGGCGGGACCGCTCCGGCGAGAATCTTCCCGTGCACCGAGCGCTGTCGCACGCGCTCGATTACTTCGTCGAAAATCGGCGTCGGCGGTCGGCCTCCACGCGGTCGCCTATGGAGACCAAAACTCGGAGTTAATACGGTTATAAACTACCGTTGGGGATTCAAGACACCTGTATTCTGAACAAGAGCTAACTGTATCTGTCCCCTTACATTCCCGTATTTTTACTAGTTTTTCGCCAAAAACTATTTGTAATTAACACTCTACTAACCGGGTGGATGGCGCAACAAATCGAATCCGAGAACGCTTGGGGGATGGAGTCGGCGGGTCGACCGTCCGAGTTCGTCCACGTGCGCGGACTCGGATCGTCGGCCCGCCAACTGGGAGCGGACGTCTGCCCCGTGCGGCGGGTCGCCGCGCCGTCCGGCCGGCGCCCGTCGAGTCCGCCACCTCGACGGGAGCCGCCACCGCATCGCTAGCAGAACAAGCCTCAACCGTCATCACCGCTCCGCTCGCTCGGCCGACTGCCACTCGGCCGGGTCGGGCCACCGCTGACAGCCTACCACGCGCCGGACGGTCGGACCTCGCGGTCCGCTGCCACTAAACGCCACTCCGTCTCGGTTCGCCAGCCCAGACGCCGACGGACCGTGGCGGTCCACCGTCTCGCCGTTTTTTCGTACGACTTAGTTATGGAGCGTCGGCGCTCGGACGCAGGTCAGACCGTCGAGAGTTCGGTGTTCCGCTCGCACGCATCGGCCCCGTCCTGTAGCTTTCGATAACACTCACAGAGCGTCCGTCCCGTCCGCTCCCAGTTGTACGTCTCTTCGACGGCGCGGCGACCGTTCTTCCCGAGCGTTCTCGCGCGCGCTTCGTCCTCGGCCAACTCCACGAACGCGAGCGCGAACCCCGCGGGGTCGTCGGGCCGGACGACCATCCCGGCGTCGGTCTCGCGGACGATGCGGCGGAGGGGAGCCACGTCGGTGACGACGACGGGTCGAGACATCGCCATGTACTGAAAGAGTTTGTGCGGGACCGTCGTCTCGGTGTGCCCGGTCGACTGGTGCGGGACCAGACAGACGTCGCTGGCGGCGATGTAGGACGGGACGTCTTCGAACGGGACGCGACCCGTGAAGGTGACGTGGTCGGCGACGCCGAGTTCGGAGACGAGCGATTCGAGGCGACGCCGGTACTCCTCGCCGTTGCCTACGACGAGGAGACGCGCGTTCGGGACGCGGTCGAGGACGGCCGGCATCGCACGAACCACCGCGTCGAGGCCGCGGTGCGGACCGCCGAGAGTTCCGACGTAGGAGACGACGAACTCGTCTTCGAACCCTACGTCCCGGAGGTTCGGGTTCCCGAACGCCTCCATCGAGACGTAGTTCGAGACGACGTCAACCTTCGAGCGGTCGGCGCCGCAGTTCTCGACGTAGTGGTCCGCCGCCTCCTCGGTCACCGTGACGACCCTGTCGGCCCTCCGGACGGCGTCGCGTTCGATTCGCTTCCAGCGGAACACCGGTCGAGTCATCCGGTCGGCCAGGTATCGGAGGTTGGTGAGCGACCGGAACGAATTGCCCCGGCGGTACTGCTTGACGGCCTCCGGCCAGTTCTCGTGGAGGTCCGCGACGACGGGGAGGTCGTGTCGCTCGCCCGCGGCGAGGGCGGTGTGGACCATCGGGAGGTCGTGTGCGTGAAGCGCCTCGATTCCCTCCGCCGGTACGATTTCGGCCAGCGCCTGCATCCATGACTCGACGACGCCGGTGGTGAGAGTGCGCGCGCCGGCGAAGATGCCGTCGAGACCCGCGTAGGCGGCCTGGAAGGGACGACGGATGACGGTCGCCGACCCGACCTCTTCCCGGTCGGGAAGCCCCTTGTCGGCCTCCGACAGGATGAACACGGTGTGTCCGTCGGCGGTCAGCGACTTCACCTCCTTGTCGAGACGGATGTCTGTCGGGTAGACCGCGTTCAGGAGCATACAGATGCGCATCGCTACTTCGGGTCTGGGGAGGCGAGGAATAAAACGTTGCGCAGCGTCCCCGACGGAGCGGACCGGTCGGCGTTCGTCGCCGTATACTTAAGTTCGACTCGTCTGTGTCACCAGTATACGCCGCCGTCACGCGGTCGGACATTCATGTCAGGACCTGCTCACTCCTCCGAGACGACGAAGTCGCACGACGCCCGAGAACGCCGGCTCAAGCGGTGGGTGAAACAGCCCCCCGTCGGCCCCAACATGCAGTACCTCCGGGACGCGGAGCGTCTGGCCGCCGTCGAGCGTCTCGGTCACCGCGACCGAGTGCTCGACGTCGCCTCCGAGTCGACGGTGACGGCGACCCTCGACGCGGACGACGTCGTCCGACTCGACTTCTCGGCCGCCGCAAGCGACACCGCGCGCGACGTACTCGGGGACGCGGTGGACGCCTACGAAGTGACCGAACCCGAAACCCCGACGCTGCCGTTCCCCGACGACCACTTCGACGGGGCGGTCTCTATCGGCCCGTACGACTGGAAGTTCCTCGACGTGCCGGGTCTCACGGCGGAGGTTCACCGGGTCACGAAGTCCGACGGCCTCTACGTCTTCTCCGTTCCCACCCCCCGCTCTCCCTACGCCGCCAACGGGGACAACCGCTTTTACGAACCCGACGAGGCGCTCGACGTCGTTTCGCCGAACTGGCACCTCGCCGACTTCGACCTGCTGTTCCAGTATCCCCGTCTACTCCATCTCGGCGTCAACGCCCTCCCCGACCGGTACCAAGAGCGGTTCGTCGACGCGGCCGAACGTCTCTCCGAGGAGTTGACCGAACGCGAACTGTGGCGGCGGGCGTCGTACATCGTCCTCGCCGTGCGCCCGATGAAGTACGACTCCTACCTCGAACGGGGGTTGGAGGCGCTGTTCCGGCCGACCGCCGAGAACGGCTTCTGGGACGAGGTGGACGACTGCATCATCCGCGCGCTGACGTACGAGTTCGACGACGACGGCTCGCTCGTGTGGTCCCGCGACGAGAGCCAGGAGTGGCGCTACGCTCCGATGGCGCTGATGGGCGCGATGAACTGGCGAACGTCGCCGCTCGGCACCGACGAGTACGACGCGAAACTCCGGCGCGAGTTCGAGTTCTTCGACGAACGCATCGAATCGGGGGAACTCCCCAAGGCGATGCCGAGTTACGGGGTCGGTCCCCTCCTCGCCGCGTACGCGATGGCCGCGGAGGTGTTCGAGGAGGAACGGGACGACTACCTCGCGTCTGCGCGCACCCTCTTCGAACACGCCGACGAGGCGGTCGAGTTCGACCACGCCGAGGACAGTCTCGCCCTCTACGGCGCGACGTACCTCCACGAGGCGGTTCCCGACGACGAACGCGTGGAGGCGTTCGTCGACCGCGGCCTCTGGGAGATATCCGATCGCCGGACTCCGGAGGGGTTGTACGGCTTCGACAACCACACGACCCGCCGCCACCAGAACCAGATGTACACCTGCTGGGCCGTCGCGCGCGCGATCGAGGTGACCGGAAAGACCGGCTACCTCGGCGACCTGGAGGACGTTCTCGACTACACCGTCGAGAACCGAATGCGCGAGGACGGCGCGTTCGTCTGGGAGGACTGGCCCCTGCACGCCCGCCTGTACGGGGAACTGCGCGGCAAACTCACGACCGGAACGCCGTACTGGCACTACCTCTACGAGTGCCACCAGACGTTCTTCGTCAACGCCGTCGCCCACTACGACGCCGCGGGCGGCGAGAAGGAGTACACACACGAGGTGCGCCGCGCGATGGCGTGGATATTCGAGACAAACGGAACCGGGCATGACCTCGTCGATATCTCCGAAATCGGCGTTCCGATGCGGCAGGTGACGACCGACGACCGGATGGACAATCGTCAGTTCACGAACGGATGGCGCGACCAGCAGTACAAGGGCACCTACGAGGTGGGGTCGTACGTGATGGCGTTGACGCACCTCCTCGACGGAACGGTTTCGTGAGTCGCTGAAAGCGCCGAGTCAGGAACCCTTCTCCCGGCGCGGTTGGCGCGACCACGAGCGCTGTGTTAGCACGCTCATCTGAGTGTGATTAATCGAGTAAAAACCCCACTTCTGTCATATTCGTCACCTGTCACTGTTAGTTCGTCCTTTCTCCAATAAATTATCTCTGAAAAATGAGACAAAAACGAGACGAACGAGATTGTCGTGAGTAACTTTGGGGGAATATTCCGTCTCAAAAGGCAGAGCAGTGCAATTTACAACTCGTTCAGGTGCGAGGCGACGGGCGGTGGCGGTGCTGTTGGCGTTCGTCACGCTCACGTCCTCGATTACCGCAGGCGTCGTCTTCGCCGCCGGACCGGCGGCGGCGCACGGCGACCACACAGACGGCGGCGGTAGCGACGGTTCGGACGAGTGGGCGGCCGACTCCGACTCCTTCCGCAAGGAGACGGTCATCTCGGGGCTGAACCAACCGATGGAGACGGTGTTCCTGCCCGACGGACGGATGCTCGTCATCCAGAAGGGCGGGGAGATAGTCATCTACGACCCGGGGACCGAGGAGTCCGAAACGTACCTCGACCTCCGAGAGATCGACAGCGTCGAGTCCAATCGCGAGCGAGGGCTCCTCGGTATCGCACTGGCGAACGACTTCGATGAGAGCGGCGAGTTCTACGTCTACTACTCGCGCCTCGACGACCCGGACGCGGCCGACCCCGCGAATAGCGAACCGGAGAACGTCCTCGCGCGGTTCACCCACGTTGAGAACGACGGGGGAACGACCAGTCGCGCCGACCCCGCGAGTCGGGAGGTGCTCTGGCGAAACGAGATACACACCGGTTCGGACATCGCCTGCTGTCACCTCGGCGGCGGCCTCGACGTCGGCCCCGACGGAAAGGTGTACATCGGGACCGGCGACGAGTACGACAACGCCCAGTGGGCGCAGGACCTCTCCCGACCCGACGGAAAGATCATCCGCCTGAACCCCGACGGCTCCATTCCCGAAGACAACCCGTTCGCCGGCGACGGCGACCCCGACACTCTCGGAGAGATATGGGCGTACGGCCTCCGAAACCCGTATCGAATCAACTTCGCGCAGAACGGCGAACTCTACATCGGCGAGGTCGGCGGGAACAACCGCTACGACGCCGCCGAAGACATCCACCTCGGCGAGAAGGGCGCCAACTACGGTTGGCCCGACTGCGAGGGCGTCTGCGAGAATCCCGACTACAACGACCCCATCTTCTCGTACTTACACGGCGAGACGCCCGGCGGCGCGAACGACGACCCGTCCGGCGACGGCTACGGCGCCGCGGTCACCGTCGGCCCCGTCTACGGCGCCGACATGTTCCCCGAGGAGTACGACAACGTCCTGTTCTACAGCGACTACAACGACCGACTCATCAAGTACCTCGTGCTGAGCGACGACGGGACGGAGGTCGTCGCCGGTCCCTACAACTTCGACAAAGGGACGGGCGCCCTCGTCTCGACCAAGGTCGGACCCGACGGCGCCCTCTACGGGACGCAATTGGGGCGGGGACAGATCGTTCGCTACGTCTACGAATCCGGGAACAAGGCGCCGCAGGTCGACTCCGCGAGCGCGACGCCCGAGAGCGGCGCCGCACCCCTCGACGTGACGTTCGACGCGAGCGCGTCGGACCCCGAGGGCGACGACCTGAGTTACACGTGGCACTTCGGCGACGGCGAGACGGCGAGCGGTGCGAGCATTTCTCACACGTACGACGAGCAGGGGTCCTACGAACCCTACGTCGAGGTGAGCGACGGGACGACGGCGGTGGACTCCGAACCCGTCCCGGTCAGCGTCGGCGGCGCACCCGAGATGACGCTGAATCCCTCCGGCGACGTGAGCGCGCGCGGGGGCGAGGACGTCACGCTGTCGGCCGACGTGACCGACGTCGAGGACGGACGGCTCTCAGGGGAGGATATCGAGTGGGAGGTCAGCCTCGCCCACAACACGCACCGACACCCGCAGACGTCCGAGACGGGCGAGTCGATAACGTACACGGTGCCGGCGACGGGTCACGCGACGACGGGTGTCGTCGCCTACGAAGTCAACGTGACGGCCACCGACTCCGACGGACTGCAGACGACGAAGTCGGTGACCATCGAACCCGAGGAGGTCGACGTCACGCTGGCGAGCCAACCCGAGGGCGTCAACGTCAGCGTCGGCGGCGTGCCGGAGTCGACCGCCGACGGCGGCTACACGTTCGACACGATGATCGGGTACCGGCACAGTCTGTCGGCGCCCGAGTCGGTCTGCCGGGAGGGAACGAGCTACGAGTTCGACGGCTGGAGCGACGGAGCGACCGACTCGGATCGGACGTACACCGTCCCGACCGCCGACGCGACCCTGACCGCGCAGTACGCCGAAGTGGGGACGTGCGGCGGCGTCGCGGAGGAGAACGCTCCGCCCGAAATCGGGGATATCCCCGCGATAGAGTACACCGGCGAAGAGGTGACCGTCGACGTGACCGAGTACGCGACCGACCCCGACGGTGACGAGGTGGACCCGTCGAGCGTCGCGATAGTCGAGGGCGCCGAGGAGGGGTCCGCGACGTCGAACGGCGACGGGACCGTCACGTACGACACCGAGGCCACGTCGGGGACCGACTCGTTCGCCGTCACCGTCAACGACACCCGAGGAGGGCAGTCCGCTCCGGCGACAGTCGACGTGACCATCGACGTCGAAGACGGGGATGACGGCGACACCACGACGGAAACCGAAACTGAAACTGAGACCGAGAGCGGCGGAGGCGCCGAGGACGGGGAGGACGCTGACCCGAGCGGCGGCGACGGGGACGTCGAACCGGACGACGAAGACGAGGCTCCGAGCGGCGGGAGCCTCGACGACGAGAACGACGAGGGCGGGTCCGACGACGCTGACGGCGAAGACGACAGCGACGACGGCGGGTCGTCCGGCGGGTCCGGCGGCGGGTACTCCGGAGACGCCGGCGAGACGGCCTCCTTCGAGCTATCGAACGCGACGCTCTCCGCGACGAACGTCTCGGTCGGTGACGCGGTGAACGCCTCCGCCGTCGTCGCCAACGTCGGCGACGCCGACGGCGCGACCACCGTGGACCTCACCGTCGGCGACGAGACGGTCGACGCCCGCGAACTCTCGCTCGAAGCGGGAGCCAGCGAGACGGTGACGCTGTCGCACTCCTTCGAGGAGTCCGGGACGTACGAACTGTCGCTCGGCGGGCGCTCCGTCGGGAACGTGACCGTCACGGACGCGACGGGGGCGAACGCGTCCGACGAGGGCGACGGGTCGTCGTCCGTCTCGACGGCGCAGACGGCCGGCGGCGACGAAAACGGGACCGCCGACAGCGAGGGCGGCGACGGAGACGCGGAGACGGCCGCGGTGACCGACGAAGCGACGGTCACCGCGACCGAGACCGGCGCCGACCCGACCGCCACCGGCGAGACGAACTCAGGAACGCCCGGATTCGGTCCGGTCGTGGCGCTGCTCTCGGTGTTCCTCGGTGCCGCCGCGTTCGCGCGCCGGCGACGAACGTGAGCGAGTAGACGCGCTCGCGGTCGAGCTTCGGACTTCGACTTTTGAAATCGTACGTGATACGGACGCCGCTCGAACAGCGGACGCGGTGGTGTCGAAAGCGAACGGCAGTCGGCACAGAGTCGGAAGGCTCCGGTCTCAAAACAGCGGACACGGCGGTGTTCGGGACCGCGTCGAGCGCACCGGTGCGGGCGCCTACGCTCCGTGGAAGTCTTCGAGCGTCGTCGGTTCGTCGTCGCCATCGACGTAGGGGTTGATGCTGTCGTGGACGCCGACGAGTTCGACGGTGTCGGCCATCGCCGAGAGGATGAGTTCGACGTCCATGTCGAGCGCGTACTCCCGGTAGGTTCCGCCGCGTCGCCCCTCGTTTCGTTCGGTGACGGAGACGATGCCCAGCATGGCGAGTTCGCTCAGGTGGTCTCGCATCCGACGGGGGACGAGAGGGTCGCGGTTGGCGAGTTCGGCGAAGCGGGTGTAGCGAGGGCGGACGTCACGCGAGCGGATGGGCGTCTCTCCCTCCAGATCCAGGGTGAGGAGCGCGTAGAGAACGAGGTGGCCGTGCTCGGTGAGTCCGTTGATTCCCTCTTTGATACGGCCGCGTTCGAGCGCTCGACGTCCGCGTCGGACGTGACTCTCCTCGATGGAGTCGGTCTCCTCGTCGCGCGCCAGGTCGCCCGCCTTCATCAGGAGGTCGATGGACTGGCGAGCGTCGCCGGCGTCTTTCGCCCCGTAGGCGGCGCACAGCGGGATGACCTCCTCTGAGAGGACGCCCTCGTGGAAGGCAACTTCGGCGCGCTGTTGGAGGATGGCGCGGAGGTTTTCGGCGTTGTAGGCGGGGAAGTGAATCTCCTGTTCGCACAGCGAACTCTTGACTTTCGGCGAGAGGTCGTCGCGGAAAGAGAAGTCGTTCGAGATGCCGATGAGACCGATTTTGGCGACTTCGAGGTTACCGTTCGCGCGGGCGCGGGGGAGTTGATAGAGGATGCTGTCGTCGTTGACGTGGTCTATCTCGTCGAGGACGACGAGGACGCTGCCCGCCCGGTCGTCGAGTTCGTCCCAGAGCATCTCGTAAACCGAGGCGAGCGGGTAGCCCGTCGTGGATATCTGATTCGACTCCGAGCGGAGGCTGTTGACGAGGCGGGTGGCTATCTGGTAGGAGCTGGTGAGGCCGTCGCAGTTGAGAAAGGTGACCGAGAGGTCGATGTCGTCGTACTGCGCGGCGTCCTCCCGGAGGTGCGCGAGGAGATACTTCGTCGCCGCCGTCTTCCCCACGCCCGTCTTTCCGTAGAGGAAGATGTTGTTCGGTTGCTCGCCGTTGATGACGGGTTGGAGCGCCGCTTGGTACGTTCGGAGTTCCTCGTCGCGGCCGACCAACTGCTCGGGCTGATAATCCTCCCGCAGGGCGTCCCGGTCCCGGTAGATGTCGTTGTCCCGCTCGAACAGCGCCATGGACACGTCCTCACGGGCACTATTGATAAAACCACCGCGTCCGGAGTGTCCGCTGTTCTGTCCGTATATAAAGAACGGCGAGAACACACCCCCTCCACTTTGTCCGCAGTTCCGGCGCGAGCGGGGGTGGGGGGGAGTGGCGGTCGGAACGATGGTCCTTTTGGGCCGACAGATTTATTATATCACACCGCAAGTTACTCCGTAGTCCTCTTAGAGCGGAGAACGAGAGAGATATCGAACGAGTTCCCCGCGTTCAAGCGGTTCGAACCGGGATATCGCCGGATGCTCTCGCGCGGTGGCCGCCGCGTCGCCCCAGACGGAAGCGGTTCTCCGGCTACCCCCCCACCCCCCTTCGACGGGCAGAACAGCGGACACGGTGGAGGGGGTGTGTGGACCGAACGACGGACGACGCCACAGAACGTGGGACCGGTGACCGGCCTCTTCATCTGTCAGCGGCCATCTCGACACCGAACACGCAGGAATACGCTCGAGAAAGTAACACAGCCGGAAAGTCCCGTGTTCGGACTCCCGTTCGACGACCTCCGGACTGGCGGACGTGGAACCTCTTGGGTCCGTCCCAGTATCGTATCTCCTCTCGTCGCCGAAGAACAGCGGACACGGTGGTGTGGGTCGGACGGTTTGAGAGCCTATCCGAGGCGGGGACCAACTGTTCCGGCCACCGCGGAGCAGATGCGCAACGCGCGAGTGACGGCCGTTCCGAATCCCGTGTTATCGGCCGCCGTCCGTGAGTTACTCCGGACGAGGTGGTGTCGACGACCGAAGCCGACCCGACTGCTCGGTCCGACCGACGGGTCGTCGTGGGACCGGTGCAGTGTAACCGAGAGCGATGCGACCGACCGTCGGGAGGCCCGAGCGGGTCCGCCCACCGGAACGGCGGACACGGTGGTGTGTCCCTCGATAGCGCCGCCGGAGCGACCGACCGACTGGGGCCGCCGGTTTCACACGAGCACGAGCGCAACCGAATCACGCCGAACTGCGAGCCGTCCCACCCCACAGACCGAGAACGACCGCCTCCTGAACACCACCCCGTCCGCTGTTCCGTGTACGCTCTCTGCCGCCCGTCTCTCTTCGGCGCCGACGAAAGTGCTTAGAGTTAAGTCCGGTCCCCGAGTGCGGCGAACATGGTCAAGCTCGACGACGTGGACCCGGACGAACTTCGTCGCGCACTCGCGGATGCGGGGTCGGCGAAGGAGGCGAAACGTCTCGTCGTCGCCTTGGATTACCTCGACGGTGTCGCGGTGTCCGTCCTCGCGGAGCGCTACGGTATCCCCCGCTCGACCCTCTACTACTGGCTCGACAGATTCGAGGCCGAACCGGTAGCCGAGGCCATAACCGACGAGGACCGCCCGGGTCGCCCGCGAAAGCTCGACGACGGGGACCGACGGCGACTGCAGGACCACCTCGACGCGGCCCCGACCGAACACGGGTACGAGGGCGACCAGTGGACTCCCGAACTCGTCAGGGACCACGTCGAACGGACGTTCGGGGTCTCCTACTCCGTCGGACACGTCCGCCGACTGCTTCGAGAACTGCGGACGTCCTGACTCGTCGATCTCTAATTCGTTTCGTCTCCTCGGCGGGCGCCGACCCCCGTCATGTCCGACCAGATGCGACCGGGTCCGGCAGGGTACGCTCGGCGGGTCGACTGGATCTAACACGAGTCGGAACGACCCCGAACACGAGTCCGGGCGATTTCGACCGGACCGACGCGGGTTCGCGCGAGTTCATGATGTGCCTCGTGACCAGCCGGGAAACGAGGCGGAACGTATTTACTGGCGCGCCCTCTCACTTCTACCGTTCAATGAGTAGCGAGGAGAACGAGACGGCGAAACGCGGACGCCGAAGTAAAGTCCGCCGGCTCATCGACGAGTACGGTCTCGACGGGGAGGGCGAGCGACTGGAAAACCTGTGGACGGCGGCCCGTGACGACCGTCTAAGCCTCCGCGAACTCGCCGACGACTTCAACCGACGGCTGCTTCGCGCGGTGATGGTCGAGGCGGGAATGAACCCCCTCGACGGCGAAGTCGAAAACACCTACCGCCTGTTGACCGCCGACGACGTCTCGAGCGGGATGCAGACGCAGGCGAAACAGACGCTCGAACGCGAGGGAATCGATACCGAGAGTCTCCAGAAAGATTTCGTCTCTCACCAGGCGATACACACCTACCTGACGAAGTACCGCGGTGTCAAGCGTGACGAGCAGACGGACGAAGACCGCGTACAGAAGGGTCTCGACACTATTCAGCGGCTCCGGAGCAGGACGGCCGCCGTCTCCGAGAACATCGTCGAAAATTTGGCGAACACCGACCGGATTCAGATCGGCGAGTTCGAGGTGCTCGTCGACGTCCGCGTGTTCTGCCGAGACTGCGGAACGCAGTACGACGTCCAAGACCTCCTAGAAGAGGGTCGCTGTGAGTGTGGCGGCGAACTCGCCGCCGCCGCGGGCGAGACGAACGCGACGGAGTAACTCTCTTTTGCAGAGCCACGAGGCGCCCGCGACACCCGCTCAGCGGCGTCGGCGTCCGGTAACCTTACAGCGGTATTTCTGTAACGCCCTTCTGCCGTGTACTGAAGTATTATATGCTCTCGCCCAGAGTCATGAGCTATGAGTCAGGCACAGTCTGCGGCAGAGGCCGTCACGCTCCACGTCGAGAATATCGGCGGTATCGCGGAGACGACGGTCGAGTTCGGTCCCGGCGTCACGGCGCTCGCGGGCCGGAACGCGACGAACCGAACGTCCCTCTTGCAGTCCATCATGGCGGCTCTCGGCAGCGACAGCGCGTCGCTGAAAGGCGACGCCGACGAGGGATCCGTGAGCCTCACCGTCGGAGACCGAACCTACACTCGGACGCTGAAGCGGCGCGGAAGCACCATCGTCACCGAAGGCGACCCGTATCTCGAAGACGCGACGCTCGCCGACCTATTCGCGTTCCTTCTGGAGTCGAACGAGTCCCGGCAGGCCGTCGCTCGCGGCGACGACCTCCGCGAACTCATCATGCGGCCCATCGACACCGACGCCATCCAGACGCAGATTCGCGAACTCGAAGAGGAGAAACGCGAGGTCGACAACGAGATATCCGACCTCGACTCGCTGGACGGGCGACTCCCCGAACTCGAGGAGGAGCGGCAGTCGCTGAAAGAACAGATCGAGGAGAAACGCACCGAGTTGGAGGAGAAAGAACAGGAGATAGAGGAGGCGGACGCCAACATCGAGCAGTCCCGCGACGACCGCGACGAGTTGGAGTCCCGACTGGACGACCTCAAGGAGGCGCGGTCGGATCTCGAGGACGTTCGGTACGATATCGACGCCGAGGGCGAGAGCATCGAGGCGCTCGAATCCGAGCGCGAGGAACTGACGACCGAGCGCGCGGAGATACCCGACGAACTCGACGGGGGCGACGAGATAGAGTCGCAGATCGCGGACCTCCGCGACCGGATGCAGCGGGTCGACTCCAGCGTCAATCAGCTTCAGACGGTCATCCAGTTCAACGAGGACATGCTGGAGGGGACCAGCGCCGACGTCGCCGCCGCCCTCCGCGACGAGGACCAGGACGGCTCGGTCACCGACGCCCTCGTCGACTCCGACACCGTCGTCTGCTGGACGTGCGGAACCGAGGTCGAGACGAGCCAGATCGAAGAGACGGTCGACCGACTCCGTTCGCTCCGCCGCGAGAAGCTCGACCAGCGCAACGACTTGCGCGACGAGATTGACGACCTCGAAGACGAGCGGAACGAACTCGAACAGCTCCACCGGCGCCGCGGTCAACTCGACGACCGGGTTCAGAGCATCGACCAGGAACTCGACCGCCGCCGCGACCGACGCGAGTCGCTGAAGGAGGAGCGCGAAGAACTCACCAGTCGCGTGGAGACGCTGGAGTCGGAAGTCGAGACGCTCGAATCCCGCGACTACGGCGACGTCCTCGAACTGCACCGCGAGGCGAACCAACTCGAGTTCGAGATCGGTCGGCTCGAAAACGACCTCGACTCGACGGAGTCGGAGGTCGAGTCGGTCGAGTCCCGACTCGACGACCGCGAGGGATTAGAGCAGCGCCGCGAAGAGATCGCAGACGAACTCGCCGACCTCCGGACGAAGATCGAGCGCATCGAGTCCGAGGCCATCGAGGAGTTCAACAGTCACATGGATACCGTCCTCGACATCCTCGACTACGGCAACCTCGACCGCATCTGGATCGAGCGCACCGAACAGACCGTCCGCGAGGGTCGCCGGAAGGTGCAGAAGTCGATGTTCGACATGCACATCATCCGGAGCGCCGATAACGGCACCACCTACGAGGACACCATCGACCACCTCTCCGAGAGCGAACGCGAGGTCACCGGACTCGTCTTCGCCCTCGCGGGGTATCTGGTCCACGACGTGCACGAGACGGTGCCGTTCATCCTCCTCGACTCCCTGGAAGCCATCGACTCCGGGCGCATCGCCCAACTCGTCGACTACATCAGCGAGTACGCCGACTACACCGTCGCCGCACTCCTCCCCGAGGACGCGGCGGCGTTGGACGACGACTACGAACGCATCCAAGAGATCTAGCGGTCCCTCTTTTCGTCTCTTCCGCGCGCCGGCGTGTCGGGGAAAGCGGCCGTCCGCACCGAGCACACCCTCGGGAAACATATTCCGTTGCACAGCGCTACTCTTTCCGTCAACGCTTCGTGCGAACTCGTCGCCGTAGATACGTTACGAATGTAATCTTGTCATAGCCGACTGAAGCTACTCTCTCTTTCGGCTCGGCCTCTTTCGATAGAAATCCGCGGCGTCGACGCGAACTCTGCGGCGAGAATCTCCGAGTCGGACACTCGTTTTTTTCTTTTCTCAGTTTTCCCTTCGGCCCTTCGACCCGTCTTCTCTTGTCCAATTACTTCTTTTCTACTCCCGCGTTCTCTCCCCTCCCGATATCGAAAAGGAGTGCACGAGTCAGTCGTCCCCTCTTTGTCCTCCCCCGATAGCCTTCCAGTATCATATACGATTCTGGATGCGGAAATTTCTAAAAATTCTAAAATATGCAAAAATTTAGCAGACGAAATGTCGATACACTGAAGATAGAATCAAAAATAGAGAGAAATATAGATAATAGTAGATCCGAGCACCTACCGGTGATTACCAGAAAAAATACTCGGGAATTCTCTTCTTTCTAACGTCTCTCGGCGCCGCTGACCGAACGACGGGGTCCACGATACAGAAAATATTTATCAACGAATCCACGATTTAGAGTTGGTATCTGATAGTGTGATGATGGGAATACGGCTCTTTGGCTTCGTAGCACAGTGGTAAGTCGATCACACTGACAAGATAACAGCAAACTATGACAAAAGCAAACGACATGCGTGCCCTCCTGATGGCGGCGCTCGTGGTTCTGTCCGTCTTCGCTGGCGTCGGTACGGTCAGCGCCATCGATACGAGCACCGTCGACGACGACAGCGCTCAAAACGTCGCCGTCGGACAGGATACGGCGAGACAGGAAGTCGTCTTCGAGACGACCCTCGACGAGGATGAGAGCGAAGACATCAGCATCGACACGAACGACATCCCGAACACCGACCTCTTGGCCGTCGGTGTGACGTTCGACGGGAGCGGAAACTTCTCCGTCTCGGATAAATCCGTCGACGACGGCGTCGCCGAGTTCACCGTCCAGAACGACGGCGACGACACGGAGACGGTCGAGGTGACGGCGACGCTCGTGTACGACACGAGCGAAGCCGAACTCGACGACCTCGGCGAGTACGACCTCACCGTCGACGGCGACGGGACCGACGGGGAAACCGCCTCGTTCAACCTCACGGCGAACGCCGTCGGAGACGGCGACGTCAACTTCCAGGGCGAGACTGTCCATGTCGACGTCAGTTCCCTGAGCGGTGACCTCGTCCTCCGCGAGGTCGAGGACCGCGGCGACGAGGAGACCAGCTTCATCTCCCAGCTCACCCCCGAGAACGGCTACGTCGAAATCGACACCGACGACCTTGAGGGCGACTACGTCGTCATGGGTGAGGACGGATTCGACAACGGCGTCTTCTTCGAGATAGCCGAACAGGACCTCTCCGCGGAGTGGGACGAGGATTCGGTTACGCAGAACGACGAGGTCGACCTCGTGTTCGACTCCGGCCGCGGTGACTACCTCGTCGAGGTCAGCGCCGACGGTCTGGACGCCGACGAACTGGAGATCATGTTCGGCGACGCGAGCCAGTACGTCGCCACGAACGAGGAAGATGACAGCGTCTACCTCGAAGGCGACACTGATACCACCATCACCGCCGAGGTGACGGACGACATCGACGCCGGCGAGTACGACTTCGAGTTCCAGGTGACGGACACGACCGCGTCCGACTCCGACGAACTCGAAATCGGCGAGGAGAACCGCAACATCGACTTCTCGCAGTCGACCTACACCGAGGAAGTCGGTGACCTCGCCGAGATCACCGTCCAGATGGAGGACACCGACCAGGCGTACGTCTTCCTCGGCGGCGACGACGTCAACTACCTCGAAGCCGTCAGGCTGAACGACGACGACGACGACGGCGAGGTGACGTTCTCGTTCAACACCTTCACCGGGAGCGAGGACGGCACCGACCCGTTCGAGCTCGTGAGCGAGGACGACGAGATCGAGACGGTCACCGGCGACATCGACGTGACCGAGGGTGAGATCGGCGACAACCTCGACGGTGAAGTCGACAGCCGTCTCGAACCCGGCGACTACGACCTCCGGGCGAGCACGTCGCTGCAGTACAACGCCGACGAAGACGAAGTCGAGGACGAACAGGACATCGCCGTCCTCGACCTCGTCGGCCGCAGCACGAACGGCATCAGCACGCTGACCGCTCCTGGCGGGAGCGCCGACGGCTTCGACGACACCGAGGAACTCATCGAGAGCGCCAATCAGAGCGATACGGTCGCCATCGGCGACCGCCTCGTCGTGCGCGTCGACGCCAGCGGTGTCAGCGGCATCATCAACGAGGACGACATCGACTCGCTCCAAGAGAACGGCGTCTACCTCGGCATCGAGGAGACCGACGCGGGCGCGAACGCCGACGAAGAGTCCATTCCGTTCGACGGCGGTAACGCGGCTATCTACCGCGACGAGTCCGTCGCCGAGAATCAGTTCTTCGTCGTCTTCGAGACCGACCAACTCGACCTCGACGAGGACGCGGAGTACCAGGCGTACTTCCGCGTCGGCGAGGAGGGTGAGGACGTGATCGACTACGTCGACGAAGACGAGGAAGAACGCGTCTCGACGACGTTCACCGCCGAAGAACCCGACGCGAACCTCGATCTGAACGACGACGACCAGTACGAGGTCGTTCGCTCCGAAGAGGCGACCGTCCAGTTCGATACGAACCTCGCGGGCGGTTCGGAAGTCACCGTCCGCCTTCGCAGTTCGGAGTCGAACTCCGCGTTCCTGCTCTCGAACACGGTCGAGACGACCGCCAACGGTTCCGTCTCCACGACGTTCGACACCTCCGACATCGAAGCCGGAACCGAGTTCGATATCTCCGTCCGTAGCGGCGGAAGCGACCTTGCGAACGAGGACGGCGTCATCATCAACCAGACGACGCCGACGCCCTCCGACACGCCGATGGACACGCCGATGACCACGGACACGCCGACGGATACGCCGACGGATACGCCAACGGACACGCCGACGGATACGCCGACCGAAACCGAGACGAGCACCCCCACCACGACCGGGGGTAGCACGCCCGGGTTCGGCGTGGTCGTCGCCGTGACGGCACTGCTGGCCGCGGCCCTGCTGGCGACCCGCCGCGACTAGCGACCGACGACCGCCGGAACCGGCCGACGCCGGTTCTCCGGTGTACTCTCGATTCGCTCGGACCCGCTCCGAATTCGGGTTCCGATTTTTTGCGCTGCATCCGTGAGAACTGCTGCTCGACCGAATCTCCGGTTCACTCGCAGCCGTGACAACGAACGAACAGCTTCGAGCATCGGCGAACGGCACTTTCGGCGTCGCACCCCGGGGGTTACGGCGCTCGAACCGTGCTTCGCGGCCGCGTCGGTCTACCGATATCCGTCACCTATGCTCGTGACGGTGCGGTATCTCCTGTCTCCGGAACAGATTCACGGCCGAATCGCGTTCCGGCGATTGAGGGATTTATACATCTACAGACGGTGTGAATGAATACGGGACGCGGGAGTTCCGCGGTGTGTACGCCGCGCGGGGGTGGTGAACGCTCACTGCACTCGCGTGACCGCGCGCCGGACGCGCGGCGCACCGCACACGTTCGCGCGAGTTCCGAACCTCTACTATGATTCGTGGTGATACGACGACCGCGTCTTGGAACGCGATGTTCGACTCGCTCGCGCACGCGACGCGCCGTCGCGTGCTCGCAGAACTGACCGACAGCGCCGACGTAAGCGTCGACTCGCTCTCGCGACGAACCGACCCCGACGCCAGTCCGGAGACGACGCGGACCACGCTCTACCACGCCCACCTGCCGAAACTCGAACGTAACGGGTTCATCTGGTGGGACAGGGAGAACGACACGGTCGGCCGCGGCCCGCGATGGGAGACCGCCGAGTCCGTCCTGACGGCCGCCGACTATCTCACGGGGCGGCCGACGTCGCGCCCGTGAACGTAGTGGCATCCCGGACCGACCGAACGTCTCCCGGTTCTCTCTTCCTCCTACTCACCGTCCCGCGTTCCGACGATGACCTCGGCCACCTCTTCGGGGTGGTCGGCGGCGACGCGGACGAGGGCGTCGTGGAACTCGCGCCCCGTCACGTCGCGGACGTCGTGGTCCCGCCGAAGCAGCGACTCGACCTCGAACTCGGCGTCGTCCATCACCGACAGCGTTTCCGACCGGACGTAGACGCTCTTGGCCGTCGTGTCCTCGAACTCGAACGCCGGACCGAACGACGACTCGGATTCGGCCTCTTTCGTCTCCGTCTCGGGTTCTGACTCCGGTTCCGGTCCGGACGCCGATGTGTCGGCGTCGCTCGCGCTCGTTTCCGCCCCTTCGACGGCGTCCGCCTCGGGTTCTTCGACCACGTCGCCGAGCCCCGAAAAGCGGTTCTCGTCAGGCATCGGTGCCTCCGTTCTCGACGACCTGCGCCAGTTGGTCGAGTCTGTCGAGCATGTCGCTGCCGGCGTCGTACTCGCGGAGTGTTTTCCCGTCGCGCCAGGCGCGACTGAACGCGATGCGGTGTCTGATTCCGGGCCCCGGCGACTCCCCGAACCCTTCCGAACGCGCGAACGCGGGGAGATACTGCGCGAACGGTGACGCTTCGAGGTCGTCGATGATGCGTCGCTCCTCGTTGTTACCGCTGAGGTCGTTCGGAACGATGGCGAGGATGTCGAGGTCTACCTCGTTGCGGATGGGCCGGACTTGCTGTTCGACCATCCGCTCGAACCCGGAGACGCTGGGTTCGCTCATGAGTAGGGGAACGATGAGATTGCCCGCCCCGATGAGCGACGCGTCCGAGAGCGGTCCGAGACTCGGCGGCGAGTCGATGACGATGTAGTCGTACTCCTCCCCGAGGAGGGGTTCGACGATGCGCCGCCGGACCCACAGGATACCGAACGTCGAGTTCCGAATCCGGTCTTCGATATCGTCCAAGTCGACGTGTGCGGGGAGGAGGTCGAACTCCTCGCGGTCGTGGATAATCTCGCGCACGTCGACCGGGTCGTCCTCGGTCAACACGTCGCCGATGTGTGGACCGTCTGTCTCGTACAGTTCTTTCTTTCCGACGCCCTCGGTCGCGTTGCCCTGCTGGTCGAGGTCGACGAGGAGCACCTCGTTCCCCCGCGCGGCCAGTGCGTCCGCGAGGTTGATCGCGATGGTCGTCTTCCCGACCCCGCCCTTCTGCAACGACACGCTCACTGCGCGCGCCATCTACTCTGTCCCCCGTCCGAACCGCGTTCGAGTTCTGCGCATGGTGGATTTTGTGAAGTTTTTGGAATTTGTAGACTGTTTCAGCAGTCTACACGCTGTCGGCTGTTTCCACGGCATCGTATATAACTCTGCGTCAGACGCTGTGGGAGTTTTACACATTTGAGAATATTCAAAATTTGTAGAATTTCTAGACGGCTCTCGCGCTCTCCGTTGGTCGCAATCAACCAGCAAAAGTTTCCCAACCTCACGATTCTTGGAATTCGCACAAATTCTAAAATCTGCAACTCTCCCGCAATCTTCTCCTCACTGGCCGAAATTCTACGGTTCCCACCGGCTTCGCACAGTCTACAATTTTTACGCTCTCCGAGACCTCGTCGGTGTCCCACATCCCGTCCTCGATTCGACGACCCCCCCCCTCCTCCGTTCGACTCGACGAACCCCCCGGCCCTGTCACCCCTCGATGGGTGCCGACCGCTGCTTGGTCTGCCTCCTGTCGCTCCCTCGCCCTCCCGTTCGTCGCCGCCCGCACTCTACACTCTTTACACACTTTACAATTCTCACAATTTCCACAAATTCTAAAATGTTTTCTAGGGAAGTTTACAAATGCAACCCTCGGTGTCGACTCCTTCGGCCGTTCCGACGGCCGACGGGTTCACCGCGACCCAGAAACGGTGCTCGGAAAGCAGGCTGATGAGAGCCGAACCGGATGGATATCTCTCCGACCGATCTGTCGCTGTGAGGTGACCGACGGCGAATGAGGGGCCGGCGAAACCAGTTTAGGACCGATTCGACGACGTCGCGAAGAACGAGGCGAAATCGAAGATACCGGCTCCGGGTCGGGTTCGATAGAGACATCCCGAGTGGAACGCGAACTATCATCGACCGTCGCACGGTCCGCCGTCGTCGTGTTCCTCTACGCTTCGAATCGGGGGTTACCGCCCCCGTTTCTTCCGGTTTCGGTCGCCCGACGGTCCGCCCCGGACTCGAAGGCTCGTCCACACGGGCTTCCCTCCTCCCCCGCCGGCGTTCGATAAACCACTGAGTGATTTATCTACCCTTCTCACCCCCGATCTCAACCGTCGTCCCGAACTGAGGTCAGGTGTCCTCGCGTCGGTTTCTCGCCGTTCGCTGCGCCGAACCTGTCGTTCCGGCGGCCATCGCACTTTACTGGCGAGGTGATGAGGGTTCGTGTATGTCCGGACCGGCGTTTCTCCACGGCGACGGCGTTACGCTCTGCCCCGCCGACCAGTCGGACCTCGGATTTCTCTGCGAACACGAGAACGACCCGCGAGTTCGGTCGTCGCGAGCGGTCATCACGCCGACCAGCGCCGACCAGGTTACGGCCCGCCTCGGCGGGACGATGGGACAGAACGAGGAGAGCGTCGGTCTGTTAGTCCGCGCCGGAGGCGAGCGAGTCGGGTTCGTCTACCTCGTCCGCGAGGAGTCGAACGCCGTCGAATTCCAGTTCGCCGAGGTGGCCTACTGGGTCGCACACGAACACTGGAACGAGGGCTACGCGACGGCCGCCGTCGCGGCGATGGTCGAGTACGGGTTCGACGAACTGGGTCTCCACCGGGTAAAAGCCGCCACGTTCGCCGACAACGAGGCTTCGCAGCGAGTTTTGGAGAAAGTCGGCTTCGAGCGGGAGGGCGTCGCTCGCGAGGAGGCGTACGTCGAGGGGACGTGGCGCGACTGCGTCGACTACGGCCTCCTCGAAGGCGAGTGGCGGGATGGAGACTGAACCGCGCGTCGCAGTGCGGCCCCCACTTTCGACCTAATCGTCGGCCGCGTGCGGTCGTGCCGCGTCATCGGCATCGTCCTCGGCGACGGCGTGCAGCGGGTTCCGCACCGTTCCGTGCTCGGCGGCGTGCGGGCGCCCCGGCGCGTCGTCGTAGCCGTACTCGAAGATGCGGTTTCGATTCAGCGCGAGTTTCGTGAACTCCGGTCGGAGCAGGTCGAACAGTTCGAATCTGTCCTCCAGTTCCGGGAACTCGGCTTGGTAGGCCAAAACCGCCTCCCTGGCGTGGGTCCAGAACCGCTCTTCGGCGTAGTCTTCGTGCCGTTCGAGTACGTCCGCGACGTACCGGAGGACGCAGACGAACAGCCCCGAGAAGACGAACTGACACAACCCCTCCGGCGGTTCCTTCCGGAGCACCTCGTGCACCTCGTCGGGGAGCGCCTCCAACTCGGGGAGCGGTCTGTCGCTCACGTTCACGTCGTCGACGAAGTCCTTGACCGCGAGTCTGGATGGAACGCCGTCCTCGACGACGAGGATGGTGTTCTGCCCGTGCGGCGAGAACACCGTCCCGTAGCGGTAGAGGTAGTGCAGGAGCGGCGGGAGTACGGTCTCGAAGAACTCAGAGAGCCACTCGTCGGCGGTGAGCCCCGACGCCTCGATCAGCCGCGAAACGTAGGGGACGCCCTCGCCGTCGACGTGCATCAGCGACGACAGCGTCACCGCCCGCTCTTCGTCCTCTAAGAACTCGTATATCGGCTCCCGCCACACCGTGCCGAGCAGTTCGTGGTACTGATACGGCGACCCGTCGATGTCGGTGAAGTCGTCATGGTCGTAGTTCAGACCGGCAACCTCGCCGGGGAGAATCAGTCCTTCCTCCCGCAGGAACTCGTCGTTCTCGCGGATTCCCTTGACGTACTCCGTCACCGTCGGCGCGAGTTCCGTTCGCTCGCCGGGCAACCCGCGCCAGACGAGCGTGTTCAGGATTCGCATCGGCACTTTCACGTGGTGTTTCGCCTCCGAATCGACGTTGACGAACGTCCGCACCGACTGCTGGGGGAGGTACTCGTCCGGTCCCTCGCCCAGTGGAACGATGTCGTCGCGGGCGATGTCGTCCGGAAACAGGGGGACGACGCTGTGCTCCCACTGCCAGTCGTGCACCGGGAGGAAGTAGTAGTCGTCGGGGTCCAGACCCTCCGATTCCAACCGCTCGCGGAACGTCCCGTAGCGGTCGCCGAGTTCCCCCTTCACGAGCGAGTCGTGGTCGAGTTCGTCCGTCGAGACGAACGTCGCCTTCTCCCTGCTGATGGCGACCCACGACAGCGTGACCGGGTTTTTGGTCTCGGGGGCGTACTCGCGGTAGTCGTCGTATCCCCACCCGAGGCGGCCCTTGTTGTACGTGAGCCACGGATGGCCGTCCATCTCTCCCTCCAGTTCGGCGTAGCCGAGGTCGAGCGGGTCAAACTCCCCGCCGTCGTCCGTCCGTCGCCGCGCTCTCGCTTCGACGTGCGCGTCCGCGAGGAGCGTCCGCTTGTACTCCCGCACGAGGTTCCCCTCCGTCAGGCCCTCGAGTTCGGTCGATTCGCCGACGTCGCGGAGCAGGGTGAGCGGGTCGCCGAGGTCGTTCCACCCCTCGTCCCCGCCGCTTCCGGCGGTCGTCCCGTCGGTCGCGCGTCGCTCCACGCTGTCGCCGTCGACGGACAGGCTCTCCATCAGTCGCTCCTCGGCGCGGAAGCGGTAGGCCGCGTCGCCGAGTTCGAAGCGGTAGGTGCCGCCGTCGGACGCGGAACCGGCCTCTCGGTCGCTTCCCGCACCCGTTTCGACCCGTTCGGGGTCGACGATTTCCTCGTAGGCGAACTCTTCGAGCATCTTCGCGAGGAGTCGGCGCTCGACCGTCTCCCACACGTCCGCGTCCAGTGCGTCGTCTCGGATAGTGTCGTTCGGATTCATGATGATAGTCTTCGGTCGTCAGTCGTCTCTCGTCGCCGCGGTCGGTTCGCTCTCCGTTCGGGAAGCGCCCGGTGCGTGCTCGACGAACCGGTCGAGCGAGAAGTCCTGATACACGGTGTCGACGTCTTCGGGGTACACCTCTCGACCCGCCAGTCGGTTGACGAACTTCGTGTTCCGGTAGCAGCCCAGACCGAGGTCCGGGACGCCGACGCCGTGCGTGTGGAGTTCGGCGTTCTGCAGGAACACCTCGCCCGGCAGGTCGATTTCGAGCCGGTGGTCTTCGGTCACCTCGAACCGCCCTCGCTCGTCCCACGATATCTCCTCCTCCAACGGTTCGAGAAAGCCCGGCGTCGGCCGCTCGTAGCCGGTGCCGCAGACGACTACCTCGCTCTCGTGGACGAACGACTCGTCGGTCTGCCACTGCCGGCAGTCCAACGCGTAGGCGTCGCCGACGGGCTCGATATCCCGAGCTTCGGTCATCGCGAACAGGCCGACGTCGGGCTCTCTGTCGCCGATGGACCGCCGGTACAGCAGGTCGTAGATGTCGGCGCTCGTCTCCGGGTCGACCCCCTTATACAGCAGGTCCTGGTTCGGAATCAGGTCGTCTTTGACCGCTTGGGGGAGGTCGTAGACGTACCGCTCGTACTCCGGAGTGAAGTGCTGGAGGCCGAGTTTCGAGTACTCCATCGGGAAGAACCCGTCCGAGCGGGTGAGCCAGTCGAGCCGGTAGCCGTGCTCGGATTGCCGCTTCAGCAGGTCGTAGAACACCTCCGCGGCGCTCTGTCCCGACCCGACGACGGTTATCGACTCGGCGGACAGCGCGCGCTCGCGGTTGTGGCGGTACCTCGCCGTGTGGAACACGTCCTCCCCCGAGTGCCCCCGCAGTTGCTCGGGAATCTGCGGCCGCGACCCGACGCCGAGCGCCACGTTCTCGCCGCGGTACTCGAACCGTTCGCCCGTCTCGGCGTGTCGAGCGACGACGACGTACTCCTCCCTCTCGCCGTCCCAGCGTACGTCCGTCACCTCCCGGCTGAACCGGCACGCGTCGAATTCGTCGACGACCCAGCGCAGGTAGTCGTCGTACTCGCGGCGGGGAATCTGGAACGTCTCGTAGAAGTAGAACTCGTAAATTCGCCCGGTCTCCCGCAGGTAGTTGAGGTAGCTGTAGGGGTTCGTCGGGTCCGCCAGCGTCACGAGGTCCGCGAGAAAGGGCACCTCCAGCGTCGTGCCGTCGAGGAGCATCCCCTCGTGCCAGTGGAACTCGGCGTCGCGTTCGAGGAAGACGGCGTCGACGTCCGCGTCGGAACCCTCTAGGAGGGCCGCGAGTCCGAGGTTGAACGGGCCGACGCCGACTCCGACCACGTCGCGCGTCTCCGTTCGCTCGCTCCCCGCTCCGTCGTCTTCGGCCGTCATCGACGCACCTCCGTCGGGCGCGCCGGCCCGTCGGCCCCATCGCCCTCGAGCACCTCCGCCTCGAATCGCTCCCGCTCGCAGACCAACAGCACGGCGTCCTTCCCGGCCTCCTCGAAGCGGAACTCCCCCTCCGACTCGAACCCGCAGCGCTCGAAGACGCGAATCGCGCGGTCGTTCCGCGCGTCCGGTTCGGCTATCACGCGTTCGGCGTTCGAGCGCTCGAACTGCATGGCGACGACGGCGCGCAGCAACGGGCGCGCGTAGCCGTGCCCGAGGTACTCCTCGGGGCCGACGAGCAGGTGCACTCCCCTGTCAGCGGGGTCGGCGTCGTAGTGGTTTGCGACGTCGTCGTCGGCCGCCCGATAGCACTCCCAGTAGCTCATCGGGACGTGGTCCAGACAGCCGACGTAGGGCGTCAGATGGTCGTCCGAGAGCTTCTCGGCCAGTCGCTCGCGGAACTCGGTGGGAGGAAGGTCCAACTGCCAGTACGGCTTCACGTGGTCGGACCCGAGCCACGCGTGCAGTCGCGCCGCGTCGCGTTCGAGCGTCGCCGGACGAAGCGAAATCGTCCTGTCTATCTCCGGGTCGTATCGCCGATAGCCGTCGTCGCTGTCGTAGCCGGGCCGGTACTCTTCGGTCTCGGGCGTCTCGTTCGTTCCGTTCATCGGTCGAGTTCGGTGACGAGCGGGTTGGTCACGTCCGCGTAGACGGACTGTTCTTCGAGTTCGTTCTCCAGTTCGTCCAGCCCGCGGAAGCGGGTGAGGAGGTTCCCCTTGCAGGGCACCGTCGGCGACTCCAGAAGGGGGTCGAGAAAGTCGGAGTCGGGGTGGTCGTAGCGCTCGCGGGCGCGTTCGAGTTCGTCGTACAGGAGTCCCAGGAGGCGGCGCTCGTCGACGAGTCCGGCGGTTCCGAACGCGTTCACCACGTCGAAGGCGTTGTTCAGCACGACGTAGTAGCGGAGTCGCTCGTCGGCGACGGCGTCCGGGCAGACCGTGTCCGCCCGCTCCCCGACGCCGGGGAGGTAGGCGTCGACGGCGTCGTACCGCGACTCGGGGAAGTAAAAGCCCTGATTGTCGCGGTAGCGGAACTCGCTCGGGTAGCCCTCGTCGTCGAGGGTGAGCACCGAGTTCTGCTGGTGCGCCTCGACGCCGACGCCGCCTTCGAGGTAGAGCCACAGGATGGGCCGAATGCCGACTTCGAGGTAGCGCCGGAACCACTCCTCGCTCACGGCCGCCTCGCGCCGACCCTCTCGCTCCGCGATGGACGAGACGAGGCGACCCAGTCGTGATTTCCCCCGGATGGCGTCCTGACACAGCGAGACGACGGGCGTCGAGCGCTCGCCCGTCTCGCCGCGGAAGGGGTTCGCGCGCAGGATGGTCTCCAGCCCGGATTCGGGTCCCTCCCCGACGTCTAAGGCGAGGTACGCCGGGTCGCGGACGACGTCGAAGTCGGGGAACTCGGACGCCAGTTCGTCGCCGAACTCGGTCGCCAGGAGTTCCGCGACGGCGACGCCGCGTTCGAGTTCGGCGCGCTTGTTCGTCCGCACGGAGTTCGTGATGGCGACGTTCATGGAGGATTTGACCATGAACGGCGCGTCGGGGCTGTACAGCGTCCGCACGGAGGTGCTCGGGTAAAACGTCCGGCCGACCGCACCGAGGTGTTCGAGTCCGTCGCCGAGGTGTGCTCGAACGTGCGGGCGGTCGAGCAGATAGTCGGCCTGCCAGGGGTGGACCGGCAGGAGTACGTCGTCGCTCTCGACGTGCTTCGCGACGAACGACTCGGAAACTTCGGGGTCCGCCCGGAGCACCTCCTTCACCCACGACGCCGCGTCCCGGTCCAGCGCCGAGTCCGAAGTAACGAGGTCGGGGTCGGCGCGGACGTACTCCAGCGGGAACGACCCGCGCAGTTCCGGCGCGTACGTCCCCCGATTTCGCTCCGAGATTCCCTCGCGGCTCTTCGGCGTCGGGTGCCGGTGGTGACCGAAGACGAGGGCCTGCTCCGCGTCCCGGAACGTCACGCTCTCGCCGTAGAGTCGCTCCTCGTCGCCCGCGCGTGCCGCGACGAACGACTCGACCGCCCGTTTGCTTCCGAGGACCCGCGCCAGCAGTTCGTCCGGCACGGCGTCGCCCTCGCGCGACAGCGAGAGGTCTTTGACCACCAGCGAGGCGAGCGTCGCGGCGTCGGCGGGGTGCGCGTCTCCCCCCGGCAGACGGTAGCGAACCGGCGTCTCGAATAGGTGCCGCTCGGTCGGCGAGCGGTACGAGAGCGGCGCCAACAGGTCGATTCCCTGCGCGGGGAGCGTCGCTCGGAGGAGGCCGCCGGGACCGGGTTCGACCCCGGCGACGGCGGCGTCTTCTCCGTCGAGCACCTCGTACGCGCCCGTCTCTCGCAGGTAGCAGTTCAGGAACGCGTGAACCGTCGCGTCGTCGGCGCGTTCGGCGGCGTCGACGGCGCCCGTCTCGCGTTCGACGCCGAGGCTCACGCGACCACCCCGCGTTCGGCGGCGAGTTCGTCGCCGCAGTCGCGGATTACGTCGAGCATCGCGCCCACGTCGTCCGGCGTCGCCGTCGGATTCAACAGCGTGAACTTCAGGCTCGTCACGTCGTCCACTTCGGTCCGGGCGACGACGGCCCGGCCGTCGTCCAGTAGTCGCCGACGAACCGCGGCGTTCAGTCGGCTCACTCCCTCCTCGCTCATCTCCGCTCGGGGACGGTAGCGGAAGACGACGGCGTTCAGCGTCGGTTCGCGAACGAGTTCGAAGTCGTCGGCCGACTCGACGAGTGACGCGGCGTCGTCGGCGAGTTCGAGCGTCTCGTCCACGAGGGCCGCCATCCCTTCGCGCCCGAGGGCGCGGAAGGCGACGTACGGCTTCAGCGCGTCGAACCGCCGGGTGGTCTGGACCGACTTGGCGACGAGGTTCGGGACGCCCGCCTCGTCGTGGTCCTCGGGGTTGAGGTAAGCGGCGTTGCGCGCCATCCACCCGAAGTCGTCGCCGTCGCCGAGCAGCAGCGCGCCGCAGCTGACGGGCTGGTAGAACAGTTTGTGGAAGTCGACGGCGACGGAGTCGGCCCGGCCGACGCCGTCGAGCAGGTGGGCGTGCTCGTCGCTCAGCGCCACCGCGCCGCCGTAGGCGGCGTCGACGTGGAACCACAGGTCGCGGGCGTCGGCCCTCTCGGCGAGTTCGGAGAGCGGGTCGACGCTCCCGAAGTCCGTCGTCCCCGCCGTCCCGACGAGCGCGAACGGGCGCTCCTCGCGCGCGTCGAGTCGTTCGAGCGTCGCGTCGAGGGCGTCGACGTCCATCCGGTACGCCTCGTCGGTCGGCACCGAGACGACGGCGTCCTCGCCGAGTCCGAGGTGGTGGGCGGCCTGCGCGGCGGTGAAGTGCGCCTCCGCCGAGCAGAGGATGCGCAGCGACTCCGCCTCCGGCGGGAGGCCTTCGGCCTGCACGTCCCGGTCGAACCGGCGCCCGCAGTATCGGTCGCGCGCGAGCAGCAGGGCTTGGAAGTTCGACTGCGTCCCGCCGCTGGTGAACACGCCGTCGGCGCCGTCGGGCAGGTCGAACAGGTCGCAGAGGGCGTCGACCAGTCGCCCTTCGAGCACCGTCGCGGCGGGCGCCTGGTCGAACGAGTCCAGCGACTGGTTCGCCGCCGTCAGCATCGCCTCGGCGGCCAGCCCCGGAACCATCGGCGGGCACTGCAGGTGCGCCGCACAGCGCGGGTCCGAGGTGGCCACCGAGTGGGGGAGCACTCGCTCGGCCGCTTCGTCTATCGCCGCGTCGAGGCCGGCGCCCTCCTCGGGAAGTACCGGTTCCTCGAACAGGTCGCGGAGCGCAGCGGGAGACTCGCCGCTGTAGGGCTGTTCGCCGTCCGCGAGACTGTCGAGGACGGCGTCGGTCGCCCGCCGCATCGACTCCCGGTAGGCCGCGTCGCCCGACTCGGAGCCGAGGAAGAGGTCCTCTCCGTTCATGCCGTCACCCCCGTCTTCGCCTCCTCCTCGACGGCGGCCGCGACGGCCTCGTCGAATATCGACGCCACGTCGTCCAACTCGTCGTCCGAGACGGTCAGCGGCGGGAGGAACCGCGCCGTCGCACTCTCGCGCCCGCCGAGTTCGACGACGAGTCCGCGGTCGAAACACGCCGCGCGGACGGCCGACGCGAGGTCGCCGTCCGGGGGGTGGGGTCCGGGGCCGCGCCAGTCGCCGTCCGGGTCCACGAACTCCACGCCGAGCATCAGGCCGCGGCCGCGCACGTCGCCGACGGCGTCGAACTTCTCGGCCGTCGCGTCGAGGCTCTCGCGCAGGCGTTCGCCCGCCTCGGCGGCCCTGTCGGCCAAGTCGTGCTCCAACACGTAGTCGATGGTCGCCTCGCCGGCCGCCATCGCCAGTTGGTTGCCGCGGAACGTGCCCGCGTGGGCGCCCGGTTCCCACGCGTCCAGCGACTCGTCGTAGACGACGACGGCGAGGGGGAGGCCGCCGCCGACCGCCTTCGAGAGCGTCACCACGTCGGGCGTGATTCCCGCGTGCTCGAAGGCGTACGTCTCGCCCGTCCGACCCAGACCGGTCTGTATCTCGTCCAGAATCAGCGGCACGTCGTGCTCGCGCGTGATTTCCCGCATCTCGCGGAGCCACTCGTTCGGAGCCGGAATCGCCCCGCCCTCGCCCTGCACGGGTTCGAGAATCATCCCCGCGGGTTCCGTGACGCCGCTCCCGGGGTCGGCGAGGAGGTTCTCCGCGTACTCGCCGGCGAGTCGGTGCCCCTCCTCGCCGCCGACGCCGAACGGGGGGCGGTAGTCGTACGGGTAGGGAAGGTGGTGGACGTGCCCCGGCAGGCCGCCTATCGGCTCCTTGGCCTCCGTGTCGCCCATCAGCGAGAGCGCGCCGCTGGTCATTCCGTGGTAGGCGCCGCCGAAACCGAGGATGCTCCTGTTTCCGGTTGCCGTCCGGACGAGTTTCAGCGCCGCCTCGACGGCGTCGGTGCCGGCGGGGCTACAGAACTGCACCTTCGCCCGCGAGGCGAACTCGTCGGGAAGACTCTCGAACAGCGAGTCCACGAACCGCTCCTTCGCGGGAGTGGAGATGTCGAGCGTGTGGAGCGGTCGGCCCGCATCCAGGACGCGTTCCATCGCGTCGACCACGCGAGGGTGGTTGTGCCCGAGGGCGAGCGTTCCGGCGCCCGCGAGGCAGTCGTAGTACTCGTCGCCGTCCATGTCGACGACGGTGAATCCGCGCGCCTCGCGGATGGCGAAGGGGAGGTGGCGGGGGTACGTTCGGGCGTTCGACTCGCGGTCCGTCTGCTGGGAGAGGATGGCGCCGTTGCCGGCGTTCTCGTACGTCACGGCGCATCACTTCCGGAGGCGTTCGAACCGGTCGCACGGCGCGTCCAAACGAGGGTGCTCTGTGACTGCATGCAGTTTTAGGCTGACCTAAACATACGTAAAAGCACCGAGTTTTAGGTGGACCTAAAAACTAAGGCGGTGCGGTCCCTCGTGGAACGACGGAGCGATGTACGACTCGACGCCGAGCGTCGCCACTGGGGCCGATTCGCCGTGCGGAGGGCGATTCGCGGGGGTCGCCGGGGGCGTCGCCTCTTGATTTAGGACGGCCTAAAATAACTGTTCGGGTTCTACGACCCGTCGGGGTTTCCGTCGACGTCTACTGCGGCGGCCACCTCGTTGCGCCGCATGAACGGCGGCGTGTACGGGTCGTTGTACCGCAGGAGCGTCGGTTCGCCGCGCGGTTCGATACCCTCGCGTTCGAGCGTCGCGCGAAGCGAATCCTCGGCGCTCGCCACACGCCGGTCCGTCGCTCGCCACGAGAACGACGTCACGGCTACCGTCCGCGGCCCTTCGACGACGAGTCGGACGTCGGGGTCCGTCGGCGTCGGCGCCGTCTCCTGCGTGTACTCTGCGGGGAGGAAGAACGCCATCCTGACGCCGTCGTCGGCCTCGTCGGTGCGGACGGGGGCGGTCATCGACACGTTCGATCCGTTCGACTCGTCCGCATTGCCCTCGACGCGGGCGGCCGCCGTCGACGCCGACTCGCCGTTTCGCCTCCCCTCCCCGCGCTTGGGGTCCTCGTCGGTGCGAACCGGCGCGGTCATCTCGACGCTCTCTGACCCCTCGTTGGCGCCCGAGATGTAGTCGAACAGTCGGCGGAACGCCGTCTCCTCGTCCCGCGCCGTCGTCTCCGCGAGGAGCGTCCGCGGGTAGCGCCGCAGTTCGACGCGTCCACCGTTGAGGGAGCCGAGCGTCTCGTACGGGACGCGCTCGGCCGACCGGGCGCTGTAGACGCCCCATCCGACCCACGCCGAGAGCGCCGCGCCGACGCCGCCGAGGAGGAGTTTGGTTCGCGCGTGCATACGTTCTCGTGGTCTCGCGAGGGTAAAACTCCCTCTCTCCCTCCTTCCCCCCGCACCCCCCATCCCCCCGCTCACCCTCCGTCGCCGCCGCCGCTACCGCCCCCGCCGTCCGGTCGTCGCGCTCTCTCGCCTCCACTCGTCGCTGCTCGCGCCTACCCCGGCCCGTGAGCGGGCGGCGGTTCGAAGCGCGCGATTCGCGGCCCCGCTCACTCGTTCGCCAACCGACGAATCCCGCCGGCGAGCGCCCGCGTCGCGTCGGCGCAGTCGTCCCAGTCGGTCCACTCGCGGGGGTTGTGCGAGATGCCGTCCTCGGAGGGTGAGAACAGCATCGCGGCGTCGGTGGCGTCCGCGACGTGCATCGTGTCGTGCGCCGCGCCGGAGATGAGGTCGGTCGATTCGAGGTCGAAGTCGCCGGCGCCCGCGTGGATCGCTTCCTGGCACCGTTCGGCGAGGGGGGTCGGCGCCACGTCGAGGTCGACCTCGAACGTCGTCTCGACGCCGCGTTCGGCTTCGAGTCGCTCCAGCGTCTCCTTCACCCGGTCGGTGATTCGGTCTATCGAGGCCGCCTCCACGTCGCGGATGTCGACGGTCAGGTCCACTTTCCCGGCGATGACGTTCGGCGCGTTCGGGGAGACGTTCAGCTTTCCGACCGTCCCGACCGCCGACTCGCTCTCCGTCTCGACGATTTCTCGGGCCTCCGACTCCACGTCGAGAACGAGTTCGCTCGCGGCCGCCATCGCGTCCGTTCGCTCCGGCATCGGCGTCGTGCCGGCGTGGTTCGCCTCGCCGATCACCTCGACGTCGCAGTGGAAGATGCCCGTCACGTCCGTGACGACGCCGACCGGAATCCCGGCGTCTTCGAGGCGAGTACCCTGCTCGATGTGGAGTTCGAGCCACGAGTCCCACGCGCTCGCGTCCACGACGCCCTCGCCGTCGTAGCCTATCGACGCGAGCGCCGATTCGAGTGTGGTGCCCTCGTCGTCGGTGAGGGCGAGGGCGTCCTCGACAGGGAGTGCGCCCGCCGAGACGGACGACCCGAGCATCCCACCCGCGAAGCGCTGGCCCTCCTCCTCGGTGAAACAGACCACCTCGACGGGGCGAGCGAGTTCGGTGCCCGCCTCCTGCATCGCGCGCACGGATTCGAGTGCGGCGTACGTTCCCAGCGGACCGTCGAAGATGCCGCCCTCGGGCACCGAGTCGAGGTGGCTGCCCGCGGCGACCGGCGCCGCGTCGGCGTCGGCCGATTCGGGCGTCCACCGCCCGACGATGTTGCCCACGCGGTCCACTCGAACCTCCAAATCAGCGTCTTCGAGGCGCGATACGAACAGGTCGCGCGCCTCTCGGTTCGCCTCCGTTCCCGTCAGGACGGTCCGGCCGCGGCCTTCTTCGCTCTCGATGCGTCCGAACTCGGCGGTCGCTTCGATGTCCTCGCGCAGTCGCTCCTGTGAGACGTTCATGGGTGCGATGTAGTGCCGGTGGTTATCAATGGACGGTCTCCGGCGACGCGTGCGGGGACCGGCAGGAGGAGGAACGGACGACGACCGAGCGAACGCCGGCCCGACCCAAACGGATTTGGCGCCTCGCTCGAACGAGCGGACGGTGGATTCGAACTCCGAGCGTCACGCGAGCGAGGCCGCGAGGGACGGATGGGGCGCGTCCGACCGACCGGACTCGTTCGAGTCGGTGACGACGCACCGCGAACTCGTCGCGTGGTCGGCCGCCTACTGCGGACGCGCCGCCGAGGCGTTCGGCTTCGAGGTCGACCTCTCGCGCGTCGAGTGGGAGGTGTCGACGCGGGCGAAGCGCCGCGCCGCGGCGGTCAAGCGACCGGCGGTGGAGGATGCGACCGTCGGCACCCCCCGGTCGTGGAACGGCAGGGTACCGACGTGCACCGTCTCGCTCACGTGGGCCGCCTTCGAGTCGTTCTCCCGGACCGAGTGGACGGCGACGCTCAGACACGAGTTAGTGCACGTCGAGCAGTTCCAGCGGTTCGGAACGACGGACCACGGCGACCGGTTCGAGCGCCGCGCGTCGGCCGTCGACGCCCCGGTCCGCGTCCGGCGGTTCGCCGACGCGGCGTACGTTCTCTCGTGCACCGACTGCGGGCAGGTGGTCGCCCGCCGCTACCGCGACTGCAAACTGGTCCGCGGGCACGAGACGTACGCCTCGTCCTGTTGTTCGGCGCCGCTCGCGCTCGACGAACGGACGTGATTCGACCGTCCGATTGATTGGCGTCCGGGCAGAACCGACGAGCGAACCAGACGAGATGCGCCACGGCGCGGCCGAGCGTTCCGCGGGGCGAGACGCGGTTCACCCTCAGACAGATGATCGGAAGCGAATCGGCGGTACAGGTCGGAATCGTCGTCGCGACAGTCGTCGGTCTGTGGATTGGCGCCCGCCTGCTCGTGGACTCGGTCGTTCGGTTGGCCCGCCGAATCGGCCTCTCGGAGCTGACTATCGGGCTGACCGTCGTCGCTGCGGGGACGTCCGCGCCGGAGCTGGTGGTCACGTCCGACGCGGCGCTCAAAGGACTCGGCGACATCGCCGTCGGCAACATCGTCGGCTCGAACATCTACAACTTGGCGTTCGTCCTCGGCGTGGTCTCGATGCTCCGCGTCGTGCCCATCGAACGCTCGCTGGTCCGCCGCGACGGGGTCGCGCTCCTCGCCAGCAGCGTCGTCGGCGCCTACGCCGTCTTCGACCTGACGGTGACCCGACTCGAAGGAGTCGTCCTCCTCGGACTCTTCGCGGCGTACACCGGGTTTCTGCTCCGGAGCGGCGCGGGTGCCGAATTCGAGAACGAAAACGAGAGCGAGGACGGCACCGACCCCGACCCCGACCCCGATTCCGCCGCCGTCGACGCGCACGCCGAGGAGGAGACGCACTTTCGCGCGCGGGACGTCGCCGCCCTCGTCGGCGGGTTGGCCGTCGTCCTCGTCAGCGGCGACCTGATGGTGGGCGCCGCCTCGTCGCTCGCTCGCGGCGCCGGCATCTCCGAGTGGGTCATCGGCGGCACCATCGTCGCGGCCGGCACTTCGACGCCCGAGTTCGCCGTCTCGCTGGTGGCGATTCGGAGCGGTCGACTCGGCGTCAGCATCGGTAACATCGTCGGCTCGAACATCTTCAACTTCCTCGGCATCATGGGGCTCGCGGCCGCGATTCGACCGCTGGCGCTGAGCGGGGGCGTCCGGTCGAGCGTCGCGTGGTTGCTCGTCGTTTCCGCCGGTCTGGTCGCGGCGCTCTGGACGGGGCGTCGACTCTCGCGCTCGGAAGGGGGGCTGTTCGTCACCTCGGAAGTCGTCCGGTGGGTCGTCGGTCTCCTCGGCGGGGGCCAGTAGTTCGACCCGTCCGCCGGCGTCTCAGTCCCGCCTCGCGAGCAGCGCCGCGGCCGCCGCCAGCGCGACGGCGGCGGTCACCGGAGAGAATCCGGGGACGCCCGTTCCGGTGACCGCGGCCGGCGTCTTCGTTTCGGCCGCTTCGCCTCGTTCGGCCGTCGAGACTGCCGTCGCCGACTCGGTCGTCACCGCTCCGGAACCGTTGCTCGTACCCGGTTCGCCCGCGTGCGGCACCGCCTCGTTCGGCGTCTGCGTTCCCGGCGCCGGGTTCGGTGTCGGCGTCTCCGTCGCGTTCGGCGCGGGCGTGGGAGTCGGCGTCGGCGTCGGGACGGGTGTGGGCGTTGGCGTCGCGGGTGCGGGTGCCGGTGCGGGCGCTCCGCCCCCACCGCCGCCCCCGCTCCCGCCCGCTGAACCGTCGGAGTCCTCGGACTCGTCCGAGCCGCTCTCGGGGGTGGGTTCGGGGTCCGGCGCCGACGCGGTCCCGTCGAGGCTGACGTTCAGCGACCCGGCGTCGGCCGTTCGCACGGTCAGCGTCGCCGCGTGGTCGCCGGACTCGTTCGGCGCGTAGCGCACCTGAACGCCGAGCGTCGCGCGCGGACGCACGGTTTCGTTGTCGGGCGCGTCCACCAGCGAGAACTGGCCCGCCTCCGGTCCCGAGAGGTTCGCGGAGACGACGGTGAGGTTCCCGCGGCCGACGTTCGTCACGTTCGCGTCGGCCGTTGCGGTGTCATCCACGTCCGCCGCCATCGAGACGGCGTCCGGCGCGTCGGCCGCGGGATAGCCGACGGCGTAGACGCCGTAGGTGCCGTTCGCCGACGCGGTGAACGTCGCCGCGTTCGCGGCCGTGTCGACGCTCGCGTTCGTCTCGGTCCACGTCCCGTTCGCGTCCGTCCAGACGACGACGGTGGACTCGTTCGCGTGCGACTCGTCGTACCGCAGCGTCACCGTCGCGTTCGCCGACGCGAGCGTCAGGTTCGGCGCGGCCGACAGTCGACCGCGGTTCGGCGGCGCGCGCGCATCTGCGCCCGCCAGAGAGAGGCCGACGTTCTCCCCCGCGAGGTCGAACGACGGCGCGTCGGCGGGCGAGACGTCCGTCAGCGTCACCGCGGAGACGTTCGACACCGACAGCGCCGCGTCGGCCGTCGCGGTGACGTTCGTCAGTTCGAGCGTCCGGAGGTCCGTCGCCGCGACGCCGACGGCTCCGTCGGTCACCGTCAGGTCGCGGACGGAGAGGTTCGTCACGTTCGCGGTGGTGGCGAACGCCGCGCCGTCCTCGCCGGCGGCGAACGTGCGGCCCTCGCCGTCGACGGCGACGTTCGCGGCGTCGACGACGAGCGACGAGGGGGCCGCGTTCCCGCCGGTGTCCAGTCGATAGTCCCCGTCGTACGTCAGGCGGCCGTCGGGCGGCAGGTCGTACGCTCCGAGGCCGGCGACGGCCGCGGCGGCGTCCACCTTCCCGTAGCCCGTCTCGTTGTCCGGGCCGTCCCCGACGGGGCGGGCGTGCGCCGTCAGGTTCGCTTTCAGTTGCGCGGGCGTGAGCCGACGGTTCGCGTCTAGGAGCGTCGCGAGGACGCCGGCGGCGTGCGGCGCCGACGCCGACGTGCCGCGGAAGTTCCCGTACACGCTCGACCGCACGTTGTCGGCCGCGACGACGTCCGGTTTGAGTCGCCCGTCGACGGTCGGCCCCCGCGAGGAGTACGGCTCCAGTTCGCCGGTCTCCTGGTCGTAGGCGCCGACGGTGACGACGTTCGGGTTCGTCGCGGGATTCGACAGACTCCCGGTGTCGACGCCGCCGTTCCGGAACGTCGCCCCGCCGAGGAACACGTCGAACCGGACGGACCGGGTGGCGTTCACTCGCTCGATGGTCAGGTACCGCGTTCCAGTCGTGGAGAGCGAGAACGTCTCGGTGGGGTGATTTGTCCGGTTCGAACACTTCGTGGGCGTCGCGTTCTGCACGTCCGACTCGGTGTAGAGACAGACGTCGTAGTTTTCCGTCTTGTTCTCCCAGTCGTTCCACTGCGCCCACATCCGACCGGACCCCGACCCGTCGACGACTATGGATTCGCTCCCGTCCTCGAAGTTCATCAGACCGTCGCCGTCGGTGTCGTTCCACGTCCCGCCCCAGTGGTGTCCGCCGGCTGAGTTACCGGCCGAGACGACCCACGAGGTGCCGTTCGCCGCGCTGGCGTCTATCACGCGGTCCATCTCGGAGGTGCCGTCGAGTGGGCCGAGGTTGTACCACCCGAGCGACATCGATACCACGTCGGCGTCCGTCTCGGTCTCCAACCAATCGACCGCTTGATAGAAGTCCCAGTCCGTGTTGATGCGCACGAGCACGAGCGACGCGTTCGGCGCCGTCTCGGCAACGAGTTCGGCCGTCGCCGTTCCGTGCTCGCCGTCCTCGCTGGTTCCGTCGAGTCCGTTCCCGGTGAAGTCCTTCGAGGCGACGACTCGGTCCGCGAGCGCCGGGTTGTCGAGGTCGAACTGGTCGACGTCGATGACGGCGACGGTGACGTTCTCGCCGCCGTAGCCGCGGGCGTGCAGCGACTCCAGTCGCGCCGTCTGGACCGCCTCCGTCGTCCCGTCGCTTCCCGCGAACGAGACGGGCCGCGCCGGTTCCCTGACGTACGAGACGGATGGTTCGGCTGCCAAGGCCAGTATTTCCTCGCGCGTCGCCGTCGCGCCGACGTACCGGCCGTGCGTCGCGGCGTCGCGGCCGAGTACTCGCAGGACCGCATCCTGTCCCGCTCCGACCCGGCCCGGGTCGAGTTCGACGACGACGGCGTACTCGGTCGCGTCTTCGCTGGACGCCTCGGTCTCGAAACCCTGCGCGGAGACGGCGGAAGCGCCGCCGTCGTCGTCGCTCCCGCTCCGAACGAGCAGTTCGGGGTCGACTTTCGCCCGGCCCGCCGCGTCCCTCTCGGCGTCTCGCGCGGCGCTCTCGGTCCGCGGTTGCTCTGTCGCTGTCGCCGCCGACGTTTCGATGGTCGTCTCCGCTTCCCCGTCGGTCGGCGTCGCAACCGCCGTTTCAGTCTCCGTCTCCGTCCCAGTCGTCGCGTCCGCCTCGGTTCCGTCGAGCGCCGAGACGACCGGCGCGGCGACGCCCGAGAGGACGACGAGAGCGGCTACGACCGCGGTCCACGCCGCGCGCGCGACCACTAGCGTCCCCCGGAGTCGCTCGCGCCGGACGGACTCGCGAGTCGCCCACCGCGCCGCGGGCGCTTTCGCTCGTCCGCCGTCGCGCCGCTACCGACACCGGTCGGTGCCGCCGTCTCTCCCCCTGTTCCCCCCGTCTTTCCCGACGTACCGACGCCGTCGTCCGCGTCTCCCCCGAGACGGTCGGACGGGCCCGCACGGCGGGCCGCGACGGCGTCGTCGACGAACCGACGTCGGGTCGAATCGTCTGACACGCTCGACTGTTCTACTTAGTAGGGAATATCTCTTTTGGAAGATTATATTCGAACGTGAACATTACTTAACGGGCGATTTACTCTTTTGAGCGATTCACTCGGGCCGCCCGACTGCGAGGTAGTTCGCGTGGTACGCGGTCACGCGTCCGTCCGTCGCTTCGATGATGTCGACTCGACTTGCCTCTCGTCCCTTCCGTCCCGTTCAGAGTCCGTTTCGTCCGGCTAACCCCGACCTACCGCCGGCTAACAGCCGAGTAACTATGGCCCGACGGGGCGTTGTCTCGATCGCTCCTCGGAATCCAGTCCCGTTCTCGGTCTGCCAGGAGCGAACATGGGTTGGTGGACGGCGGTTTCCACCCCGCCGGGCCACTTTACTGTCTCTCCGACCGCTGCCTTCCGAGCGACCGCTCTCGGTCCATCGGCCCACCGCGTTCGTCGCCGTCGGTCTGAATCTCGAAACGCGCGCCGCCGCTCTCGCTCTCCCCGACGGTCACGTTCCACCCGTGCGCGTGAGCGATAGTGCGGACGATGCCGAGACCGAGCCCCGTCCCGTCGGGATTCGTCGAGACTCCGGGGTCGAACACGTCTTCTCTGTCCGCCTCGGGGATGCCGTCGCCGTCGTCTTCGACGAAGAACCCGCCGTCGGTCAGGCGGCCGACGCGGACCGTGACGGCGTCACCGGACCCGTTCCGGCTGCTCGTGGCGCCGTGCTCGACCGAGTTCCGAAACAGGTTCTCGAATAGCTGTCTCACGCGCCCTTCGTGCGCCTCGATGGTCCCGAGTCCGTCGGGCGTCTCCAGCGTCGCGTCGTTCCCGGCCGTCGCCGTCTCCCAGGCGGCCCGCACGACGCTCCCGAGGAGGACCGTCTCGAGTTCCTCGACCGGTTGGCCGTTCCGCGCGAGGTCGAGCATGTCCTCGATGATGCGGCGCATCCGCCGGTGGGCCTCCCCGATTCGCGTCAGTCGCTCCGCCACCGCGTCGTCGCCGCCGGCGGCGTGATTCGCCCGTAACAGCTCCACCTGCCCCGACGCGAGATTCAGGGGGTTCCGCAGGTCGTGGCTCACGACGCTCGCGACCTGTTCGAGCTGCTCGTTCTGGTACTCCAACTCGCGCTCTCGGCGTCGGAGCAGTTGTTCGCGCTGGACGCGTTCGAGCGCGGCGTCCGCGTTCGACGCGAGCAAACGGGTGAGCGAGACGCGCGAATCGTCCAGGTCGTCGGGTTCCCACGACCCGGCCATCAGGACACCCTCCTCGCCGATGGGGAAGATGACCTCGCTCCGCACCTGCGTCTCGGCGTTCAGCGCGTCGGGGTCCGCGCTCACGTCGTCGAACACCTCCGCCTCGCCGCTCTCGAACACCCGCCAGGCGATGCCCTCGCCGCGCGGCACCTCCCGTTTCTCGATCGTCTCCGCGGCCGCGTCCGACAGCGCTCGGGTGACGAGAGCGTCGCGGTCCTCGTCGTAGAACGCGGCGCCGGCCAGCGGGTAGCCGAGGATGTTCTCCGCGGCGTCGCTCACCACCCGCGCCACGTCGTCGTACGTCCTCGCCGCCGTCAGCTCCCGGCTCGCGCTGTGGAGGGCGCTCAGCCGTTCTTGATACCGCGCCTGCGCCGTCACATCCGTCACGACTACGACGACGCCCCGAATCGACTCCGTCTCCGCCGCCGTTCCCGCTCCCTCGAAATCGTCCGACAGTCGTTCGTGAAGCGGCGAGAGGTCGACTTCGATGTGCTCGACGTCGGAGGGGAGGTTCGCCGGGAGGCGGTGTCGTTCGTGCTCTCGCTCTCCACCGAGGATTCGGTCGATGCTCGCCGAGACTCGCCTGAACCCCTCGTCGTCGAGAACGTCGGCGTCGCGGAGGGCGGAGGCGGGACGGCCGACGAACTCCTCGGCGGGCATGTCCGTCCACGACTCGATGACGCGGTTGACGAACGAGAAGCGGCGGTCCGTTCCGACGATGCACGCCCCCTGTCTGACGCTCTCCACGAGGCTCTCGTACCGGCGGAGTCGCTGTTCGTACTCCAGACGCTCGGTCACGTCGCGCGAGTTGACGACGACGCCGTCGATACTCTCGACGGGGTCCGCGCGCGCGACCGACTCCAGCCACACCCACGACCCGTCCGCGTGCCGGGCGCGAAAGCGCATCGTCTCGACGGTCGACCCCGTCGACTCGTGGAGTCGCTCGAACGTCGCTCGCACCCGCGTCTCGTCTGCGGGGTGGACGAACGAGCGAACGTTTTTCCCGACGACGTCCTCCGGTTCGATCCCCAGAATCCGTTCGCTCGACGGGCTCTGATAGCGAACGATTCCCTCCCGGTCGACGGTCGTCACGAGGTCCGTCGAGCGTTCGATGAGCGCCTGAAACCGCTCTTCGGCGCGCTCTTCGTCGCTCATCTCGCGGACGGTGCCGAGCGTCGCCGGTTCGCCCTCGTATCGGATCCGCTGTACGTCGAACGTGCACCGCACCGTCTCTCCGTTCTTTCGGACGACCCGCGCCGTGTAGCGCGAGGGCGCCTCCCCGTCGTCGCTCGTCCGTCGCTCGGCGATGCGGCGGACCCGCGCCTCGTCGTCCGGATGGAGGAGGTCCCAGACCGCTCTTTCGCGCAGTTCGGACTCCTCGTAGCCGGTCAGTTCTCGGACCCGGCGGTTGACGAACCGGAATCGGTCTCCCTGATAAATGTAGATGGCGTCGTGCGTCCGTTCGACGACGGTGCGGTACAGCGCCTCGCTCTCGCGGAGTCGCCGCTCGGTCCGGTAGTGCTCGACGGCGTTGCGGATGCGGTTCGCGAGAAGTTCGTACTGCTCTCCGCGCGTCCGCTTTTGGATGTAGTCGGTGACGCCCGCCGAGATGGCCTCGCTGGCCACCTCCTCGCTCCCTCGACTGGTCAGGAGGACGAACGGCAGTTCCTCGTAGTGCTCCCGGACGCGTCTGAGAAGGTCGATTCCCGTCGTCTCTCCCATCTCGTAGTCGCTGACGACGCAGTCGACGGCCGCCGCGCGGCCCCCCGGTTCGGTTCTCACTTCGTTCTTCCCTGCATTTGCGTCCGCCAGACGGTCGAGCACCGCGGACGGATCCGTCTCGGTGACGACCTCGAATCCGCCGCGTCGCTCCAGGTGCGTCGCCGTCAGGTCGACGAACGCGGGGTCGTCGTCGACGTGCAACACGCGAACCGTCTCGGTCATTGAAACTAATTGACCAGTGAAGTATTTATGAGTTGTCACCATATCGCAAGGTTCGCCGACGAGCGGGTTCGTCGCAGTCTCCCGGATACGTCCGTTCAGGCCGTCTCGCGTGGATGGTTTCGACCGGGACACCACCGTGTCCGCTGTTATTCCCCGCCGCGCGTCACCGAGGATTCAGTCCACGTGTCCGCCTCCGTCGACCCACACGGTTTCGCCGGTGACGTAGGAGGCGTTCTCGCTTGCGAGATAGAGGTACGCGCTCGCCAACTCTTCGGGGTCGGCCGCGCGGTGCGGCAGACCGGGCGTCTCGCCCTCCGGTTCCATCTCTTCGGCCTCCTCGGCCCACCCCTCGCGTATCTCGGTGGCGACGGGGCCGGGCGCGACGGCGTTCACCCGAACGTTCTCGGGAGCGAGTTCGAGGGCGGCGCTCCGCGTCACCATCCGAATCGCACCCTTCGACGCTCCGTAGTGGGCGTGGTCCCACTCCGCGCGCCCCTGCGTGCTTGACGAGGTGTTGATGACGACGCCCTCGACCCCGCGGTCGATCATGTCGTTCGCGGCGTACTGCGTGCCGAAGAACGCCCCGCGTGCGTTGACGCCGTACACGTCGTCGAACTCCTCGGGCGTCACGTCCCTGAACCGGGTCTTGGTGTAGAGGCCCGCGTTGTTGACCATCACGTCCACGCCGCCGTACTCGCGAGCGTGGTCGACGAGGGCCTCCAGTTCGGCCGGGTCCGACACGTCGCACTCGACGTAGTCGGCCTCGCCGCCCCGTTCTCGAATCTCTTCGTGGGTCGGCAACTCGGCGTCGGGGTCCTTGGGTTCGCTCTGCAAGTCCGCGTTCACGACCAGTGCGCCCGCCTCGCCGAACGCGAGAGCGACCGCTCGACCGATACCCGAACTGCCGCCGGTGACGACGACCGTCTCCTCGGAGAAGTCCGCCTCGATTCGTCCCATACCCACCGTACGGGCGGGACGTTCAAGATACGTGTGGCAGTGGCAGTTCGGGGCGACTCCGGCGCCGGCTACGAGGGTTTCTCGAACGGCGACCGGGCGCCGTCGGGTTCGTTACCGGGGAGGGTGATGAGGTTCCGGCGGCCGAGCGATATCTTCGTGATTCGTCCCTCGTCGGCCATCGACGAGAGAACGCGGCTGACCGTCGCCTTCGACCACCCGGTCTCGGAGACGATGGCGCTCTGCTCCAGTCGACCGCCCGCCTCTTCGAGGATGACGATCACCTCGTCCTCGCGGGTGAGCGGTTCGTCGTACTGCTCCGACTCTTCGCGTTCGGTGGCGGAGTCTGCGGATTCCGCGGCGTTCGCTCCCTCCGCTCCCGCCGGTTCGGCCGTCGACTCGGCGGTCGTCCCCGGCGCCTCGGACCGGTCCGCCAACTGCGACGGGACGATGGCGGCACCGCCGGTTCCGTCGCCGTCGTCCGACTCCGTCGCGGGCGCGGCCCCGCCGCGGCGGCGCCACCAGAAGTAGCCGCCGCCGGCGGCGAGGACCACCGTCCCGACGAACGCGAGGCCCGCGCCCGACGAGACGGGCGCGCCGGGTTCGGGCGCCTCGCCCGGGTCGCTCCCGTTCTCTATCTCGACGCGGTCGCTCGTCCCGTCGCCGTCGGTGTCGGCGCTGTTGGGGTCGGTCCCGTGGACGTTCACCTCGGCGCCGTCGTTGAGACCGTCGCCGTCGGTGTCGGCCTTGTTCGGGTTCGTCTCGTAGGTATTGACCTCCGCGGCGTCGTCCAGATTGTCCTCGTCGGTGTCGGCCTTGTTCGGGTCGGTCTCGTAGGTGTTGATCTCCTCGCCGTCGCTGAGACCGTCGCCGTCGGTGTCGGCCTTGTTCGGGTTCGTCCCGTACGTATTGACCTCTTCGCCGTCGTCGAGTCCGTCGCCGTCGCTGTCGGCTTCGGAGGGCGACGTGGAGTACTGGTTTATCTCGGGACCGTCGTCGAGTCCGTCGCCGTCGGTGTCCGACTTCGTCGGGTTCGTCTCGTACGTTCTGATCTCCGCGGTGTCGTCGAGTCCGTCGCTGTCGGTGTCGGCGCTGGTCGGGTCGGTCCCGTGCGTGTTCACCTCCGCGCCGTCGTCGAGACCGTCGTCGTCCGTGTCGGCGTTTTTGAACCCGGTCTCGCCCGAGACTTCCTCCGCGTTCGAGAGGCCGTCACCGTCCACGTCGCCGTCCTTCGTCATGACGAACACCGCGCTCTCGACGAGCGTCCGCCGTCCGTCCGTTCCGTTGACGAAGACGTCCTGCGCTCCGGTGACCCCGTCGGGCCAGTTCTGCACCGATATCGTCAGATTCGCTCCGCCGTTCGCGGGCGCGCAGGTGACCGTCCGGTTCCCGTCCGCGGGGCCGATACAAACCGACGCGGACGAGGAGAGCGGCCTGTCGGTCCGGACGCGAAGGTCGGTCTGCGACGACTGCCAGACGTAGGCGGTGCCGTCTATCGTGGCGACGGATTGAGACGTGACTGTCGCCTCGGGGGCGGCCGCGACCGGCGCGCCGACGGCCCCGAAGAGGACCAACGCGGCCGCGGCGAACGAAAGTACGGAACGAAGCGCGGGTGGAGACATCTTTTCGGTTCCTGTCTTCTCTACTGTCGTCGCGTTCGACTCAAAAACTTACTGGATACTGTTGGAATATCAGTATAATGTGATGCTAAATCGGTCGCGCAAAATCGAAATTCACTATTCTAGTATTCATCGACGAGTCGCAGTCGCTCGCTATGCGGACTCTCGACGGTCGTTCGAGCGGTATTTCGCCGTCTACCGGCTCGACCGATGAAACAGTTCTCGTTTCTAATCTGTTAACTCCGGCTGGCTCCGCGGAACAGTCCTGAAACAGTGGAAGTGTACGTAACGAGTGTTACCCACTTTATCCTCGGACGTGTTCGTACCATTCGGTGGCATCGTAAGGACTTCCCGACGCGTCGCGGCCGCATCACCCGCCGCCGCTCAGACGCGTACAGAGGGTCCGAGCCATCGTCAGGCGACAGAAGCGCGCGGCTCCGGACGACCACTGCCGGTCTGGAGGACCCCACTCCGGGCACCGGCCCGAACTCCCGTCCCGCCGTTTCCCCACGACGGCGTCCCCATCCCGCATCTCCGGGAGTTCCCCCGTCGCATCCCCAGCGACCCACTGTGTTCGTCCGATTCCCGCATCGGCCAACGTCCGCGCGACGTCACATCCCCATCGACGTTCTGCGCGCGGTCGCGCTCGGTGCCCGGACGCCGTCCGGTGCGGCGCGCTCTCGACTGCTAGCCGGGCTCCCCACCCCGGCGTTTTCCTTTCGGACCGCGAACTCGACAGCGATTTCTCCGCGTCTTGAGAGGCCGTCACACGGTTTGTAGCGACCTAAGCGCGCCTGTTTCGATTCAATTCGCTCGAAACGGTGAAACCGCTCGCAACGGGCGCCGGGGCCTTTATTCCTCGCCGTCGTCTGCCGATTCGATGGTAGATAGAAAGATCGTGGCTGCCGGACTCGTCGCGGCGCTCATGCTACTCGCAGGGTGCTCGGGTTCCGGCGGCGCGGGCGAAGCGGGTACAGGTTCTGAAGTCACGACCTCGGCGAGCGAGGAGACGACGGCCGAGATGGAATCCACCGAGGAGGAGTCCATGATGGAGGAGACAGAAGAGGCGTCCGCGATGGACGAAACCGAAGAAGAGGCTACGATGGAGGAGACCGAAGAGGACTCCATGATGAACGAGACCGAGGAGAACTCCTCGATGGAGGAGACGGACATCCCCGAGGAGAACGAGACGATCAACGTCGAGAACGAGACGGACACCGAAACCGAAGCCTCGGCCTGATCGAGGCGCTCCCGACTCGGCTCTCCACTGACACCTGACACCATCGAACGCGCGCGTGCGGTCCCCGCGTTGGATGGCCCTTCGATACGACTTTTTACTCGTTCAGTCGCGACATCTCCTCGTCCGTGAGGTCGAGGTGCGTCGCGCCGACGTTCTGCTTCAGGTGCTCGACGTCGGCCGTCCCGGGGATGGGAAGCGTCACCGGGGAGTGTTCGAGCAACCACGCCAGCATCACCTGGTACCGCGTCGCGTCGCGTTCCGAGGCGACGTCTTCGAGCGCCTCGGACTTCGCGTCGACGTCGCCCGCCGCGAGCGGCGACCACGGGATGAACCCGATATCGTACTCCTCGCAGGCCGCCAGCACGTCGTCGTCCTCGCGGTGCCCGAGGTTGAAGCGGTTCTGCACCGTCGCGACGTCGACGATGTCCCGCGCCGTCTCCAACTGCTCGACGCTGACGTTGCTGAGACCGACGTGCCCGATAACGCCCTCGTCTTTCAGTTCGGCCAGCGCCGTCACCGACTCCTCGAAGTCGACGTCCGGGTCGGGGCGGTGGTACTGGTAGAGGTCTATCTTCTCGACGCCGAGGCGGTCCAGACTACAGAGGTGCGCGTTGCGGAGGTAGTCGGGGTCGCCGCGGGGAAGCCAGTCTCCATCGCGGTTGCGGAGGAGGCCGCCCTTCGTCGCCACCACGAGGTCCTCCGGGTACGGCGCGAGGGACTCGCGGATGAGGCGTTCGCTCACGCCCGGTCCGTAGGAGTCCGCGGTATCGACGAAGTCGATGCCGAGGTTCGTCGCCGTCTGGAGGACGTGTTCGGCGTCCGCCTCGTCGTCGGGACGGCCGATGATGTCCTCGCCGGTGAGTCGCATCGCGCCGAACCCGAGTCGGTGGACCGTCAGTTCGCCGCCGATGTCGAACGTACCGCTTTCGTTTTGAAGCATCCCCTCAGCCGACGGACGGGAGGGTGGTAAACGGTGTGGCCCTGCGACCGATTCACACGAATTCGGCGCCGAGACGGTCCCTCGGCGTCAGACGCGCGGCGGACGCGACACAAGACTTTTATTCAATCTCACGTACGTGTTGGTACGGTGAACGAGCGGCGGTCCGCGGGCGCGACGGGTAGGGGTACTTGACGCGCACGCCGCTGCCGCTCACTCCTACTTTCATGGAATCGACCGGAGAGCGGCGGCTCCGCCGGGGGTTTCGACCTTTCGAGAACGTCGGAAGGCGGCCACTCGTTCACGCTGTTCTCGTCGTCGGCACAACGTCCGAGTTGGGCTCGATGACTGTCCCGCCTCCCTACACCTCGGGCGTCTCCATCACCTGCGGGACGCCCTGCGCGACAACCGTTTCGCCGACGACGTACGACGACGCCGGCGCGGCGAGAAACTGCGCGATGTCGGCTATCTCCTCGGTGGTGCCGATGCGTCGCTCCACCTCCTCGCGGTCGATGTTCTCGGCGGAGACGCCCATCTGTGATTCGACGCCCGGCGTGGCGACGAACCCCGGCGCGATGCAGTTCACGCGCACGCCCTCGCCGGCCCACTCGTACGAGAGGCTGGTAGTGAGGTTGACGACGCCCGCCTTCGCCGCCCCGTAGTGGCTCATCATCGGCGACCCCTGCGTTCCGGCGACGCTGGCGAAGTTGACGACCGTGCCGCCGCCGTCTTTCAGGTGCTCGCCGGCCGCCTGCGTGCAGTGGTACGTCCCGGTGAGGTTGATGCCCACGATGGTTTCCCACCCGTTCTCGGAGATGTCGTCGAACGGCGCCATGAACGATGCGCCCGCGTTGTTCACGAGGCAGTCGAGGCCGCCGAACTCCTCGACGGTGGCCTCGACGAGGGCGTCGACGGCGTCGCGGTCGGTCACGTCGCACTCGACGGCCAGGGCGCGTCCGCCGTCGCCGCCGGCGCTCTCCTCGTTGATTCCCTCCGCCACGGGGTCGACGTTCTCCTGTTCGCGCGAGCAGACGACCACGTCCGCGCCCTCGGCGGCGAATCGCTCGGCGATGGTCTTCCCGATACCGCTGGACGCGCCCGTGACGATAGCCGTCTGTCCGTCGACGGAGAATCGGTCGGCCGTCATCGCCGCGCCTCCGCTGAATTGCGTGTCATCACAGTCCGGCTCTCGTGCGTTGGTAATCAAACCCCGGCTTGAGTTAGCAGCGTAAAACAGAACCCGTCCGGGAGGGGTATCGGTCTACCCCTCGTACCGGGTGATTCCTTCCACCTGCGAGGCGTCCACGTCCTCGAAGGCGTCGCGGGCGACGACGCGTTTGTGCACCTCGTCGGCGCCGTCGATGAGGCGGAAGGCACGCACGTCCTCGTAGAAGTCCGCGAGGGGGAGGTCCTTCCCGATGCCGTTACCCCCGCACAGTTGCAGGCAGTCGTCCACTACTTCTTGGACGACGTTCGCGGCGTACGTCTTCGACATCGAGACGGGGACGCGCGCCTCCTCGCCCCGCGCGATTCGCTCCGCGGCGTCCCGCACCATCGTCCGGACGGCGTGCAGACGCGTCTCCGCCTCCGCGACGGTGAACCGGACCGACTGCTTCTCGGAGAGATTGCCGCCGAACGCCTCCCGTTTCTCGGTGTAGGCCTTCGCCACCTCCAGCGACCGGGCGGCCATCCCGGTGTAACGCATGCAGTGGGTCAGGCGCGCCGGGCCGAGTCGCTGCTGGGCGTGCGCGAACCCCTCGTTCTCCTCGCCCAGCAGGTTCTCTTCGGGGACGCGCACGCCGTCGTAGCGAATCTCGGCGTGGCTCGACCCGAGCAGGTCGCCGCCGACGTGGGGGATGTCGCGTACGATTTCGACGCCGTCGGCGTCCGCGTCGACGAGGAACAGCGAGGTGCCCTCGTACGGGTGCGCCTCCGGGTCCGTGCGCGCCATCACGATGAGGAAATCGGCCTCGCTGCCCTGCGTCGTCCACCACTTGTGACCGTCGATGACCCACTCGTCGTCCTCCTTCCGCGCCTCCGAGCGGATCATCTTCGGGTCCGACCCGCCGCCCGGCGCGGGTTCGGTCATCGAAAAGCCCGAGCGCACGTCGCCGGCGACGAGGGGCCGGAGGTACTCCTCTTTCTGCGCCTCGGTGCCGACGAGTTCCAGTGTGTGCATGTTCCCCTCGTCCGGCGCGCCGACGTGCAGCGCCGGGGGTCCGAGGAGGCTCCGCCCCGCCTCCTCGAACGCCGGGAGCACGTCGCGGAAGTCCAGTCCCTGCCCGCCGTACTCCTCGGGAATCTGCGGCGCGTACAGGTCCCGCCCGCGCGCCTCCTCGCGAAGGGCCGCTATCTCCTCGTCGGGGACGGGCCCGTCGCCGAGGTAGTCGCGCTCCACCGGGATGACGCGGTCGTCGACGAACGCGCGGACCCGCCCCGCGAGTTCGCTCGCCGTCTCCGTGTCGTCGTACTCCATACTCTCCTCTGGAAATCGAACGGTGTAAATCTATTTCCGCTCCGAACTTATCGTCGGTAACGGGAGTGATGATATGAGCGACGACGGAAACCGCGACGACTACGTCCGGCGACTCGTCGACGAGGACGCCCTCCACGCGTACCTCGAAGACGAACTCGGCCCCAAATCGACCTTCGCGGTGGAGCGACACCCCGCGGGCCACTCGAACGAGACGCTGTTCGTGACGTGGGGCGACCGGGAGTTGGTGCTCCGGCGGCCGCCGCCGGGAGAGACGGCCGAGACGGCCCACGACGTCCTGCGGGAGTACCGCGTGATGGACGCCCTGCAGCAGACGCCCGTGCCCCTCCCGGAGACGGTGCTGGCCTGCGAGAATCACGATATCGTCGGCAGCGATTTCTACCTCATGTCGCGCGTCGCGGGCGACGTGCTCCGCGAGGCGGAACCCGAGCGCTTCGGGAATCCCGAGGCGCGCGAACGCGTCGGCTACGAACTCGTGGACACCCTCGCCGCGATTCACGAGGTGGACCTCGACTCGGTCGGCCTCGCGGAGTTCGGCCGCGCCGAGGGCTACACCCGCCGACAGGTCGACCGCTGGGGAAAACAGCTCGCGTGGGCGTTCGAGCGGACCAGCGAGGTCCGTCCGGTGCCCGTCCTGCGGGCGGTGGGCGAGTGGTTGGACGAGAACGCGCCCGACGAACACCCCGAGTCACTCGTCCACGGCGACTACAAACTGGACAACGTGCTGTACGCGCCCGGGACGCCGCCGGACCTCGCGGCCGTCTTCGATTGGGAAATGAGCGCGCTCGGCGACCCGCGCGCGGACCTCGGGTGGATGCTCTCGTACTGGCGCGACGCCGACGACCCCGAACCCGCGATACCGGAGTTGGAGACGCGGTTCATGGAGCGGGCGGGCTACCCGACGCGCCGCGAACTCGTCGACCGGTACGAGGAGCGGACCGGTATCGAGTTCGAGCACCAGCGGTTCTACCGCGCGCTGGCCGTCTACAAACTCGCCGGCCTCGGAGAGATGTTCTTCCGGCGGTACTTGGAAGGAAACAGCGACGACCCGATGTACCCGAAGATGGAGGCGCGCGTCCCGGCTCTCGGCGACCGGGCGAAGCGCATCATCGAGGGCGAGGAACCGCTGTAGCGCGCCCGTTCCGTGGGAAACTCGCCTCAGACGAGCAGCAACGCCGCGCCGACCGCGGCCGCGAACGCGCCGATAGCGACGCCGGCGAGCGACTGCCGACTCATCCGCGCCGCCGTCCGGAGGGGCGTCGCGTCCGAGACGACGCTCGGGTCGATGCGCCCCGATTCGTCCGCGACTCGCCCGACGACGGTGACGCGGTCACCGGGGTCGAGACGGCGTTCGAGATACCGCCGGTCGCCGAGGCCGAACCGCCGGAGGGCGGACGGCGCGCGCGGCCGAACCGTCCCCGCTCCGCCCGTCTCGGCTCGGTAGTCCCGAATCGGGTCCGGCGGCGCCTCCCTCTCGCCGACGCGGACGCTCGCCGTCCGGTCGAGGCTGACCACGCTGTCGCCGGCGACGAGATATTCCCCGTCGCCGGCTTCGACGCCGCCGGTTCCGCTCCTGCCGTCGCCGTCACTGCCCCCGGTCTTCTCGTCGACGACGAACGCGGCCAGGCGCCGGCCGCCGCCCACGCGGACCCACGTCGGGAGGTAGTACGCGCCGAGTCGACGCTCCTCCGCGTCGAACTCGACGGCGACGCAATCGCGTCCGGTGAACGGGGCGGTGACAGCGTCGTCGGTCCGCCGGACGGTCCCCTCGACGCGGACTCGCTCGCCGACTCGCGGGTCTCTCTCGTCCGGTCCGTCGGCGGCGAGGAGGCGGAGCGTCCGGACGGCGTGGCGGGCGCTGACGGCGACGACGCCCAGGCCGACGGCGAGCATCGCGGCGCCGAACGCCGCCGTCGAATCGAGGTTCACGCGCGGTCACCGCCCGTTCGAGTCCGATTCGGGTCCGTCGTGGTGGAGGGCATCGACCCGCAATTCGACTCCCGGCATCGTGAACCCGGCGACGCAACACATTAGTGACACGTCCGTCTATTCCGAGCAACCGAGCCTTCCTTATGCCCGCTATCGACGCCTCCGACCTCACGAAGCGCTACGGCGACACCCTCGCGGTCGACGGTCTCTCGCTCTCCGTCCCCGAGGGGACGGTCTACGGCTTCCTCGGCTCGAACGGCGCGGGGAAGACGACGACGATGCGGATGCTCACCGGTCTGTCGAAACCTACCGCCGGAACGGCCGCCGTCGGCGGAGCGGTCGTCACCGACCGCGCCGCCCTCCGCCCCAGAATCGGCTACATGCCCGAGGAGCCGCCGCTGTACGACCAGGCGACGGCGTTCGAACAGTTGGAGTACGTCGGCGGCCTCCGCGGCATCGACGCCGAGACGGCCCGGGCGCGCGGGGAGGAACTGTTCGAGGCCCTCGGACTCGACGTCGGCCCCGCGGACCGCATCGACGACTTCTCGAAGGGGATGCGACAGAAAGTCGCGTACGCGCAGACGGTGCTGCACGACCCCGCCGTGGTGTTCCTCGACGAACCGACGTCGGGGCTGGACCCTCGCGCGGCCCGGACGCTCCGCGACCGCATCCGCCGACTCGCCGACGAGGGGACCACGGTGTTCCTCTCGACGCACATCCTGCCCGTCGTCGAGGAGGCGGCCGACGCCGTCGGCATCCTCTACGAGGGGTCGCTGGTCGCCGAGGGGTCGCCCGACGAACTCGTCGCCCGCGCCGAGGCGGGGGAGGGCGGGACGCTCGAAGACGCCTTCCTCGACGTGACGAGTTCGGACCCGACCCAGAGCGGTCGGAGTGACGAGGCGACCGAGAACGGCAACGGCCCACGCGAGGAGTCGACGCTCGATGTCTGAGCCCCCGTCCGAACCCGGATGGGCGCGCAACGCCGTCCGCATCGCTCGCTTCGAGTACCGACGGTCGGTCCGTGGCCTCCGAGAGAGCACGGGGCGGTTCCTACTCACGGTCCTCGGTGCGCTGTTTCCGACGGCGATGCTCGTCCTGTTCGGCGTGGTGGTCGTGGGGTTCGTCTCCGCCGACTCGGTGCCCGTCTCCGACGGCCTCCGCGGCACCGTCGGGATGTTCTGGCTGTTCGGGACGTACCTCGTCGCTCAGCGCGTCGTCTCGACTCGCCCCCGCCCGGAGGCCGAGTCGCTGCTCCTGACCACCGCCTCGACGCGGAGCATCGCCGTCGGTCTCGCACTCGCCGAGACGCTGCGCTTTCTCAGCTACGTGGCGCTTCCGATACTCGCCGTGTCGGCGCTGCTGACGTACGCGTTCGGCGCCCTCGCTCCGCTCCTCGTCGTCCCCGTCGTCGCCCTTCTGGCGGTGCTCACCGCCGTCCTCGTCGGGTCGTTAGTCGGCTACGGAACCGCGCTGCTGCTCGACACCTCGCCGTTCGTCGCCCGGCACAAGACGGCGCTCGGGGTTCCGCTGATTCTGGTCCTCATGGGCGGGTTCTTCGTCGTGCAGGCGCCGGAACTGGTCGGCCTCGACCGGGGGTCGCTGGCGTGGCTCCCGTCCGGGTGGTTCGCGGACCTCGCGGCCGTGGGGACGCCGTTAGTCGGGTCGACGCTCCGCGCCGCCGTCGCCGGCGTCGGATCGCTCGTCGTCCTCGTTCTCGGCGGCGTCCTCCTCGAACGGGAGACGGAACGGCTGTGGTTCGGCGACGGACCGGCGACGGCTGACGAGAATCACTCCGAGACCGAGACTGGAAGCAAGGCCGAAACTGGAACCGGAACGACCGAGTGGCGCGGGCTAACCGCCGCCGTCTCGCCGTTCGCCGTCCCCGACTTCGTGGACCTGCCGACGCGCCGCGTGGCCGAGATGTCGCTCCTGCGCGCCCGCCGCGACCCCAAGCGACTCACGTTTCTCCTGACGCCGCTGTTCATCTTCTCCGGGTCGCTCGTCGGCGTCATCGAGTCGCTCTCCGAACTGCTGAGCGCGCTCCCGTTTCTCTTGGCGGCGTTCCTCCCGTGGGTCTTCGGCGCGGCGACGACGCTGAACTTCCTCGGCGACGAGGGGTCGCTCCTGCCGGTGACGCTGGTCGCGGCGACGCCGACGCAGTTCGTCCGCGGCGTCCTCCTCCCGTGCGTCGTCTACGGGACGCCCCTCGCCGCCGTGCTGACCGCGCTCGCGGCGTTCGCGGGCGGTCGTTCGCCGCTCGCCGCACTGGGACTCGCGGCCGCCGCGGCGTTCGCGACGCTCGTCGCCGCACCGCTCGGCGTCGCCGTCGGCGCGTACATGCCGCGGTTCGAGGGCGTCAGCGTCGCCCGCAGCGACGAGGTGCTCCCGCCGCGGACGGGCGCGGTGCTGCTCCACGGCGCCGCCGTCCTCGTCCCGTCGGGCGTGCTCGCGTTGCTCGTCGGCGCGCCGGAACTGGCAGACGCGCTCCTCGCACCGCTCGCGTCGTTCGCGTCCGCGGCGCCGGCGCTCTTCAGACTCTCGCTCGCCGCCGCCGTGGCTCTCGTCGGCGCTCTCGTCGGTCTCACCGGCTACCGAACGGCGCTGCACCGCGTCCGCGGGTTCGACCCGCACTGAGCGGCGAGCGGACGGCCCCGCGGGCGACGCCCGCCCTCACTCCTCGGCGTTCATGCGCGCGAACAGTTCCGGGTCGGTGCTGAACTTGAGGACGTTGTGGACGGCGGAGTTCCGCAGGTTCGAGACCACCTTCCCGTGGCGCTTGTAGAACTCGTGAATCCACTTCGATTGGGCCTGCGAGGACTCGAACATCATCACCGACTTCCACTGGTACTCGCCGTCCGAGAGGAAGTAAAAGAGGGTGTGCGGGTCGTCGCGGATGTACGTCATCGCGTCGTGCCACGTCTCGGCGAAGTGCTCGGGGTCGAACTTGAACTCGAACAGCGCGAAGGAGTAGTACTCCTCGTTGGGCACGATGGCCTCCCGGAAGACGCCCTCCTCGCGCATCCGACGGATGGTCTCCGAGACGGTGACGTGCGACACCTCGATGCCGTGCTCCTCTGCGAGGATGCGCGTCAGTTCCCGCGAGGAGCGCTGCGGGTCGGCGGCCAACTCGCGCAGGATGACCGTATCGCGGTCCTTGAACGTCCAGTCGGGGGCGTCGTCGGCGTCATCCATGTCTGTCACCGTGGTTTCCGTCCCGGCCCGTGTCGGTTTCGGTCGCTCCCGCTCGTTCCCCCGAGGCCGCCGCTCGCAATCTCCTCACAGCACACGGTCGGAGATGATGTTCTTCTGAATCTCGCTGGTCCCCTCGTATATCTTCGTGATGCGCGCGTCGCGGTAGAAGCGCTCGGCGGGGTGGTCGGTGACGAACCCGGCGCCGCCGTGGACCTGCAGACCCTCGTCGGCAACCCCGACGGCGCGTTCGCTGGCGAACAGTTTCGCCATGCTGGCGAACCGCGCGGCGGTGTCGTCGTCGCCCGCCTCCACCTCCGTCGCCGCGCGGTAGGTGAGCGACCGCGCCGCCTCCACGTTCGTCGCCATCTCGGCCACCTTGTGGCGAATCGCCTGGTACTCGGCTATCTTCTGTCCGCCCTGCTCGCGTTCGTTCGCGTAGTCGACGGCGGCGTCGACGGCCGCCTGCGCGACGCCGACGGCCTGCGCCGCCACGCGCGTCCGCCCGTCGGCGAAGAAGTCCATCAGCTGATAGAACCCCTCGTCCTCCTCGCCGATGACGTTCTCCACCGGCACGCGCACGTCGTCGAGCACGATTTCGGCGAGGTCGGAGGCGCGGATGCCGAGTTTGTTGTCTATCTTCGTCGCCTCGAAGCCCTCGGCGTCGGTCGGCACGAGAAAGGCCGTGATACCCCGGTGGCCCGCGTCGGGCGTCGTCTTCGCCATCACGACGGCCACGTCCGCGACGGTGCCGTTCGTTATCCACATCTTCGTGCCGTTCAGGACGTAGTCGTCGCCGTCGTCGGACTCCTCAGCTTTCGTCTCGATGCCCGCCACGTCCGACCCGTGCGCCGGTTCGGAGATGCAGGAGCAGGTGGCGGTGTCGCCGGCGGCCACCTTCGGGAGCCACTCCTCTTTCATCCACTCGTCGCCGTACTTCCGGAGCATCGAGGTGCCGAACCCGCGCGAGCCGATTGCGCTGCCGATGCCGGCGTCGGCCCGCCACAGTTCCTCGGTGACCAGAATCTCCGTCAGCGCGTCCATCCCGGCGCCGCCGTACTCCTCGGGGATGCCGGGCGCGACGAGGTCGTATCTGGCCGCCTTCTGCACGAGGTCGGACGGGTACTTCTTCTCCTCGTCGTGCTCGCGAGCGACGGGCCGAATCTCCTCCTCGCCGAACTCGCGCACCGCCTCGCGGACGGCGCGTTGCTCGTCGTTCAGTTGGAAGTTCATCGCTCGCCCTCCGCGCCGTCGTCGGACGGCGTGCCCCCGCCCCCGTCTCGCTCCCGGAGTTCGAACTTCTGGACCTTCCCGGTCGTCGTCCGCGGCAGTTCGTCGATGAACTCCACCTCGCGGGGGTGTTTGTACTCCGCGAGATTGTCGAGACAGTACTGCTTGACCTCCTCGGGCGTCACGTCCGCGTCCGGAACGGGGACGACGTACGCCTTCACCGTCTCGCCGCGGCGGTCGTCGGGGATACCGACGACGGCGGCGTCGGCGACCTGCGGGTGCTCGAACAGCAGTTCCTCCACCTCGCGCGGGTAGACGTTGTAGCCGCCGGTGACGATCATGTGCTTCGCGCGGTCGACGACGTAGTAGTAGTCGTCCTCGTCGCGGTAGCCGATGTCGCCGGTGTGGAACCAGCGCTTTCCTTCGTCTTCGGTGAACGCCTCCTCGTTCGCCTCGGGCAGGCCGTAGTAGCCCTGCATCACGTTCGGCCCGCTGACGACGAGTTCGCCCGTTATCTCGTTGAGGTCGACCGCCTCCTCGTCGACCGGTCCGCGCTCGACGGGCGGAACGTCCTCGAAGTTCCCGTCGACGATGCGGGCGTCGAGACCGTCCAGCGGTTTGCCGATACTTCCCGGCCGTCGCTCGCCGGGCCGGTTCGCGTGCGTCACCGGACTCGTCTCCGTCAGCCCGTACCCCTCGTACAGTTCGACGCCGAACACCGTCTCGAAGCGGTTCATCACCTCGATAGGGAGACTGCTCCCGCCGGAGTTGACGAAGCGGAGCGAGGAGACGTCGTAGTCGTCGGCGTCCTCGAAGTTCACGAGGTCGTTGAACATCGCGGGCACGCCGTGCATGACGGTCAACTGCTCGGCCTCGATGCGCGACAGCGTCGCCTCGGCGTCCCAGGTGGGAAGCGGGTAGTAGCTCCCGCCCTCGAACAGCGTCGACAGCATCGTGACCGTCATCCCGTAGATGTGGAACAGGGGGAGGACGCCGAGGAACCTGTCGTCCGCCTGCACCCCGTCGGGCAGCAGTTTCGCCGTCGCGCGCGCGTCCCACGCGAGGTTGTGGTGACTGAGGAGGACGCCCTTCGGCCGCCCCGTCGTCCCCGAGGTGTACGGTTGGACCGCAACGTCGTCGTCGCCGCGTTCGACCACGTCCGTCCCCTCGTCGGCGAGGAACTCCTCGAACGGTATCGCCCCCTCCGCCTCCCCGCCGACGCTCACGACGCGTTCGACGCTCGTTTCCTCGCGCACGGCGTCCACGAACGGGACGAGGTCCGAGAGGGCGACGACGACCCGCGCCTCGCTGTCGGCCAGGAGGTGCGATATCTCGCGCGCCTTGTACTGCGGGTTCATCGGGACGACGATGCCGCCCGCGTGGAGCGTTCCGTGGAAGGCGGTGACGAACTGCGGGAGGTTCGGGAGGTAGACGGCCACTCGGTCGCCTGCCTCGACGCCGTGTTCCGCGAGTCCCGCGGCGAACCGCGAGGTCAGTTCCCACAGTTCTTCGTAACTCCACTCCTCCCCGCGGAACCCCACGGCCGTCCGGTCCGGATTCGCCTCCGCCGCCGCCGCCACGTCCTGCACCAAGTTTGTCATTGTCAACCGTTCGAATCGTGGGGGAGCGGGGGGCTAAAGTGTTCGGCAGAATATTACCGACGGTCAGCGAGACGGCCGATGTAATTTACATCGTTCGACGGGGTTCGGTTTTTTGCTCGCCCGCCGCGGAGAGATGAGCATGCAGACCGTGGAACTCACCGAACCGGGCGTCTTCGAGCACCGAGAGCGCGACCGCCCCGACCCGGGTCCCGGCGAGGTCCTCGTCCGGATGGCCCACGTCGGCATCTGCGGGTCCGACGTGCACTACTACGAGCACGGCCGCATCGGCGACTACGTCGTCGAGGACCCCCTGATTCTCGGCCACGAGAGCGCGGGCGAGGTCGCCGCCGTCGGCGACGGGGTGACGGGGTTCGAACCGGGCGACGAGGTGACGCTGGAACCCGGCGTCCCGTGCGGCGAGTGCGCGCGGTGCCGCGCGGGCGAGTACAACCTCTGTCCCGACGTGGAGTTCATGGCGACCCCGCCGGACCACGGCGCGTTCGCGGAGTATGTCGCGTGGGACGCCGACTTCGCCTACGAACTACCCGAGAACGTCTCGACGCGCGCGGGCGCCCTCTGCGAACCGCTGAGCGTCGCCATCCACGCGACGCGGCGCGCCGACGTGGAACTCGGGGACTCGGTGCTCGTCTCCGGGGCGGGTCCCATCGGGATGCTCGTCGGCGAGGCGGTCCGCGCCGCCGGCGCGGGGTCGGTCCTCGTCGCCGACGTGGTGGAGGCGAAACTCGACCGCGCCGCGGCGTACGGCGCGACGGAGACGGTGAACGCGGCGGAGGAGTCGCTGACCGACGCCGTCGACGAGTTCACGGACGGCGGGGGTGTCGACGTCGTCGTCGAAGCCTCCGGTGCGGCGGCGTCCATCTCGTCCACCGTCGACGCGGTGCGCCGCGGCGGCACCGTCGTCTGCATCGGCCTCTCCGCCGAGGACGAGATTCCGGTCGAGACCAACGAGATAGTCGACAAGGAACTCGATTTCAAAGGCTCGTTCCGGTTCAGAAACACGTACGACGACGCCGTCTCCCTCCTCGAACGCGGCGCGGTGGACGTCGAGCGGATCATCGACTTCGAGATGCCGATGTCCGACCTCACCGCGGCGTTCGAGCGAGCGAAGGAACCGGACGTGGTGAAGGGGATGGTGACGATAGGCGAGTAGCGCCACGCCGGCCACCCCGCCCTGCTCCCATTCGCAGACGTGAGATTCATTACTGATAAGCGGAAACGAACGCGATAGTAGACCCCGTGCCGACACAGACACACCCGCTCGCGTTCCTGCTCGCCTACCTCGCAGACGTATCGCTGTCGGTCGCGATGCCGGTATCGATACTGATACTTTGGCGCATCGCTATCGGGCCGCTGGGAGTCGCCGAGTCCGTCGTCTGCGTCGTCGTCGGACTCGTCGGCTACGTCTTTGCCCGCGGGGTCGTCCTCCCGCGACGCCTGTTCGTCTCCCGAGAGGTCGACGACGCGCCGAAGCGACCGCCGCCGCCGTAGCGGGCCGGAGACGCGGCGGCCGCGGCCGCGGGCGCTACTGATAGGTACCCCGAGTCCGCAGTCCCTCTCATGAATCCGAGCGAACTCAGAGCTTCTATCCCGGTCTTCGACGACGTGCGCTACATGAACACGGGCGCGAGCGGACCTAGTCCCCGTCCCGTCGTGGAGAGCGCCCAGGAGATGCTGGCGCGCCACGAGTACGACGCCGCGAGCGAGGCGGGGCCGTACCCGTTCGCGTTCGACTTCTACGAGGAGGTTCGGGAGACCGTCGCCGACTTCCTCGGCGCCGCGGAGACCGAAATCGCGCTGACGCAGAGCACCGCCGACGGCATCACCCGCGTCGCGGGCGCGTTCGATTGGGAGGCGGGCGACGTGGTCGTCCGCACCGACCTCGAACACCCGGCGGGCGTCCTCCCGTGGTCGCGCCTCGAACGTCGCGGCTGCGAGGTGCGCGTCGTCCCCACGGAGGAGGGGCGAATCGACCGCGAGGCCTACCGGGAGGCCGTCGAGGACGCGAAACTCGTCTGCTTCAGCGCGCTGACGTGGAACTACGGAACCTATCTCCCCGTCTCGGAGTTGGTCGAGGAAGCTCACGACGCGGGCGCGTTCGTCCTCGTCGACGCCGTGCAGGTGCCGGGTCACTCGCCGCTGGACGTGACCGACTGGGGCGCCGACGCCGTCGCCGCCGCGGGGCACAAGTGGCTCCTCGGGACGTGGGGCGGGGGCTTCCTCTACGTCGCGGAGTCGGCGGCGAACGACCTCGAACCGACCGACGTGAGCTACCGGAGCGTCGAGGACCCCTCGACCGACGAGTACGAACTCAAGACCGGCGCGCCGCGCTTCGAGGTGGGGACGACCAACCTCGCGCCGTACGCGGCGCTGCAGACGGCGATGGAGACGATGGAGTCCGTCGGTCTCGAGGCCGTCGAGTCGCACCTCCTCGGCCTCGCGGACAGGCTGACGGACGCCGTCCCGAACGACAAGCTATTGAGCCCCGAGGAACCGGAATCGGGGCTCGTGACGGTACGAGTCGACGACCCGGAAGCGACGGTGCAGACGCTCAAAGACGACTACGGTATCGTGGTCCGACCCATCCCGTCGCTCGACGGGTCGGTCCGAACCTCGCTACACGCGATAAACACCGAGACGGACGTCGACCGACTGGTCGAGGCGCTCGAAGAGACGGGGTGGTGAGGACCGTCGTCGCGGGGACCCCTCTCAGGCCCCTCGGGCGCGTTCGCGCATCACGTCCGCGAGGCCGGCGTTCGCCGAGCAGTTCGGGCAGGCGCGGACCGTCCCCGACTCGTCCGCGAAGACGCGGACGAAGCGTTCGGAGACGTGGGTTCCGCAGTGGTCACACGCTGCCATCTCGTCGCTCCTGTGCTGCGGTCATCTATCGTACCCTCGATTGAAACGCCGACCGGAGGGGTAAAAGAGAATTTTCCGATTCTCACCCAAATCTCTGCAACATCCGCGCCGAATCTCCCGTGTGACGGCGAACCCGTCGATTCTCCGCCCGTCGATGACCGCCTCCGAGGGGCTTTTGCTCGTGGGACGCCCAGTTCCGTCCATGAGCGACACCGAACTCGCGACGCTCGGCGGCGGTTGCTTCTGGTGCATCGAGGCCCCGATGAAGGAACTCGTCGGCGTCGAGTCCGTCACCTCCGGCTACGCGGGTGGACACGTCAAGGACCCGACGTACGAGGAGGTCTGCCGGGGGTCGACGGGGCACGCCGAAGTCGTGCAGGTCGAGTTCGACCCCGACGACATCTCCTACCGGGACCTGCTCGAAGTGTTCTTCGCGCTTCACGACCCGACCACGGAGGACAGACAGGGACCGGACGTGGGGTCGCAGTACCGCTCGGCCGTCTTCTACCACGACGAGGAGCAGCGACAGACGGTCGAAGCCCTCGTCGTCGAGATGACCGAATCGGGCGTCTACGACGACGACATCGTCACCGAAATCGCTCCTCTGGACACCTTCTACGAGGCCGAAGAGCACCACCAGGACTACTACGAAAAGAACCCCGACCAGCCCTACTGCGCGGTCCAGATTCCGCCGAAACTGGAGAAGGTCCGCGAGAAGTTCGCCGGACAGGTCCGCGGCGTGAACTGATTCGGTCGATTCGGCCGTCGTCTCTTTTCGCCGCGCTTTACCCCCGCAGCAACAGCGCCGCCGCCACCAGCAGACAGCCCACGAGTCCGCCGAACGCGACGGCGTAGTCCGCGTAGGTGGCGACGACGCCAACGTACGCCGGGCCGAGGGCGTTCGCGCCGAGGAAGAGCGCCCGCGCCGCCCCGAGGTCCGCGCCCATGCCATCCGCCGGCGCCTCGTCCATGATGATGGCGTCCGCGAGAGGGAAGCCGGTCTTGTAGCCCGCCGCCGTGGCGAAGACGGCGACGTAGAGGAGGAGGCGCGACTGCGCGAGCACGATGCCCGTCAGCGAGACGGCGCCGAGGAGGAGGCCGGCGACGGCGATGTGCCGGCGCGAGTAGCGGTCGCCGAGGCCGCCCGCGAGCGGTTTGATGGTGAGGCCGACGACGAAGACGATGGCGAACGTGGCGCTGGCGAGGCCGTCGGAGAACCCCCGCGCCTGCGCGAGGTAGGTCGGAAAGAAGTTGATGAAGCCGCCGACCATGAAGTAAAAGAGCGCGAACGCGAGGAGCGTCTCGCGCTGTCTCGAACTGGCGACGAGTCGGCGGACGGTGCCGGCGGCGTCGAGCGACGTCGACCCGACGCTGACCGTCTCGCGCGTCCAGAGGGCGTACAGCGCGGTCACCGTCGCGAGCGCGGCGGCGACGGGGAGAAACGGCGTCCGCCACGTCGCGTACGTCAGCGCGAGGACGGCGATTCCGGAGGCGAGCAGTCCGCCGACGTCCGTTCCGGCGGCGTAGACGCCGAGCGCGCGGCCCCGCCGGGCGGTGAAGAGATCGGAGATGAGCGCCCGCGAGGGGATGGCGAACAGCCCCTTGCCGAGTCCGACGACGACGGTGCCGGCGAGGAAGCCGAGGAGGCCGCCCGCGAGGCCGAACAGGAGGAAGCCGACGACGAGGACGGCCAGACCCGGCAGGATGAGCGTCGTTCGGTTCCAGTTGTCCGAGTACTCGCCGCCGGGGTACTGCGTGACGGCGTAGACGCCTTGGAAGGCCGCGAGCGCGAGGCCCGCCGTCGCCTCGGTGATATCGAGCGACGAGATGATGGCGGGCAGGAGCGGCGAGAGGAGGAATCGCCCCGTCTGGAGAATCGCCCATCCGAGCGAGACGACGAGGAGCATCCGCGTCGCGTAGCCGCCGCTTCCGCTCCCGCCGCCCGCCGTGTTCTCTCCCTTCGCTTCGCTCACGGTGGAGACTCCGCGACGGGGGCGTAGGTGGTTTCGGATTGCGGAACCCGCGTGCCGGAAAATCACTGGCGATTAATCGTCTCGGCGTCGGTTAGAGGTTCGACGCGCTCGACCCGCCGTCGATGGGGACGGCGGCGCCGTTGACGAACTCCGACTGCGGCGAGGAGAGGAAGGCGACGGTTCGACCGAGGTCCATCGGGTCGCCGATGCCACCCGTCGGGATGCCCTCGCCCCACTCCTCGATTCCCTCCTCGTAGGAGTCGTACTCGCCCCGTTCGACGCCCTGCTCGACGAGTTCCTCGATGCGGGACGTCTCGTGGGATCCGGGGAGGACGGCGTTGGCGCGCACCTCCGGGGCGAACTCCTTCGAGAGCGTCTTTTCCAGTCCGATGACGCCCATGCGGACCGAGTTCGAGAGGACGAGGCCGTCGATGGCCTCCTTGACGCTCCCGGAGGCGATGGTGACGATGGTGCCGCCGTCGCCCTCCTTAAGGTGTTCCTCCGCGGCCCGCACCGTCCGCACGACGCTCATCACGAGTAGGTCGAACGCCTCGTACCAGTCCTCGTCGGTCGTCTCCGAGAACGGCCCCGAGGGCGGACCGCCCGCGGAGGTGACGAGGTGGTCGAGGCCGCCGAACTCCTCGACCGGTCGCTCGACGAGCGACTCGATGTCGTCGGCGTCGGTCAGGTCGCCCGCCTCGCCGACCACCGTCGCACCGCCCGTCGCGTCCTTCTGCACCTCCTCAACGGCCGATTCGAGTCGCTCGGCGTCGCGCCCGTTCATCACGACGTTCACGCCCTCCTGTGCGAGCGCTCGCGCCGAGGCCCTGCCGAGACCGCTGCTCGACGCCGTCACCAACGCCGCGTCGCCCGCCATGTCGAGTTCCATGCCGGGACGTGCGCGCGTCTCCCACAAAGAACTGGTCGTGGCGGTGGCTTTCGCGGGGAGCCTCACTGCCAGATGACGTACGCGAGGACCGCTATCGCCACCGTTTCGAGCACTTGAAGGACCATCATGAATCGGACGGCGAGGGCCGGCATGGCCGGGGGACTCAGATAGAAGTACAGCGCGACGGCGTTCTCTACGAGCAACAGCGAACCGAACACGATGGACCCGAGCGTCAAGGGCGCTCGAATCTCGCGGTAGTTCCGAATCCAGATGGTCAAAAGCGTCGCCAACAGCACGATGTTGACCGCGGCCGCGAGACGCGCCGCGTTGAGCATGAGACTCATCGGCGCGTTCCCCGCCGGTTCTTCGACTCGCCCGTTCGCGCCCGTTCGTTCGCGTCTCTCGGCCTAATCATCGATCTGTGAAATGATTCGTTCGACGGTGTTCCAGTGGTTTCGGACTCGGTCGGACGGGAGGTACACTGTCCCGTAGTCCGAACCACCGCTTGTGACGACGCCGTTCTCCTCTAAAACTTCGAGGTGGTGTCTGATAGTGTTGTAGGCCATATCGAGGTCCTCGGACAGTCGGTTCGCGTTGCGAGGACGCTCGTCGATAGCCCGGAGAATCCGCGCGCGGTTGGGTCCTCCTCGTGTCCCGGCAAGAACCTGCCAGAGGACCGTCTCCATGATACTATTCGTGGTCGTCGCTCGACAAGAAACCACCGAACCCCGGCGCGTCCGTCCCCCGAGCGCGCCCGAACGGACGGCGACGCGCGACGCGGAGGACGGGCACCGCGGGCGTCCGCGCTCTCGTCGCCTCGGTGCGGCGTCTTGGGGGAGATTCGGCCGGGAGTCACCCGTGAGTTGAGCCCGATTTGGGTGAGAACTGCGAAAGCGGTTAATCCGGCGTCGTCCCTCCCGTACGACGCATGAACTCAGACGACTCCGAGACGACTCGACGGCGCGCGCTGATCGGCATCGGAACTGGTCTTGCGGTCGGTCTCGCGGGCTGTATGGGCGGCGGCGACGGGACCGAAACCGAGGGGTCGACGTCGACCGAGATGTCGACGGAGATGGAGACGTCGACGGAGATGGCCGGCGAAACCGAGATGGAGACGGAGTCGGGCGAAGCCACCGGAACGGAGGGGGAGTCCGCCTCCGTCCGCGTGGCGCACGTGGCCCCGAACGCGCCGAACGTCGACGTGTACGTCGACGGCTCGGCGGTCCTCGAAGACGTCCCCTTCGGCGCCGTGAGCGAGTACCTCGCCGTGCCCGCCGGGGAGCGACAGGTCCAAATCACGGCGGCCGGCGACCCCGACACGGTCGTCTTCGAGGGCGCCGTTCCGGTCGAAGCGGGGATGATGTACACCGTGGCCGCGACCGGCGAAATCGGCGACATGGCCGACCAAGCGTTCGAGCCGTTGGTCCTGCAGGGCGACGGTTCGGCCCCCGGCGGCGACATGGCTCGCGTCCGCTTGGTTCACGCCTCCCCCGACGCGCCCGCGGTGGACGTGACGCTCGCGTCGAACGGCGACACGGTGTTCGACGGCGTCGCCTACGGCGAGAGCAGCACGACCACCGTCCCCGCCGGCGACTACACCTTGGACGTGCGCGGCGACACGGAGAGCAACGACGGCGACGTCGCCGCCAGTTTCGACGTGAGTCTGTCCGGCGGCCAGGCGTACACGGCGTTCGCGGCGGGTTACCTCACGCCCGACGACGAACCCGCCGACACCGCCTTCGACCTCATCGTCGCGCAGGACACGCAGAGTATGTCCGGGTAGTCCGCGCCCCGAACGCCGACCCCGATTCACTCGTCGGCGAGTGAGACTCGTCCCTCGACGGGCGTCGGAACGGGTGATTCGGGCACTTAACACGCGCTTAACCCGAGTAACGATGTGCACACCAATATGCCCCCGCGTCCATGCGTGGCACATGGCAGCCGAGCTAACGGACGCGCAGAAGGAAGAAGTGTGGAATCTCTTCCGGTCCGGAATGTTCTCGGAGGAGGTCACCCGGGATTTGCTCGGGGAGCGGACCTTCGAGGCGTTGGTGGAACAGACGCCGCCCCCCGTCGACCTGTTCTGGGGCGACGCCAACCAGTTCTTCGCCTGAACCGCTCGGCGGTTCGCCGGCGCGACTCCCGCCCCACGGCGCTCGCTCGGAGATGTTTCGACCGCTCACCGGGTTTAGCTCTGTCGTTGGCGGCACGGGAACCTGAAGCTACAACGCTTTTGACTGACCGGCCAGTCAATCAGTATAGTGACCGATTTTCGGTCGATTTCGAATGAGCTCTGACGCCGCCGACGCCATCATGGACGGGACGCACAGCGCACTCCGCGCGCGCGGGTACGCGGAGTTGACGATGCGGGACATCGCCGACGAGGCCGGAGTGAGCAAGGCGGCGCTCCACTACCACTTCGACGGCAAACGCGACCTCCTGCGCTCCTTTCTCGACCGCCTTCTGGAGCGGTTCGAGGCGCGCCTCGACGGGGTGACCGGCGCGGACCCCGAAGCGCGGTTGCTGTCGCTCGTGGAGACGGTGCTGCTGCCGCCCGCCGACGGCGACCCGCACGAGTTCCGAACGGCGCTGCTCGAAATCGAGGCGCAGGCCCCCTACGACGAGGCGTACCGCGCGCGACTCGAACGGTTCGACGAGGCGTTCGCCGACCGCGTCCGCTCGCTCCTCGCCGCGGGCGTCGCCGACGGCACGTTCGACGAGTCGGTCGACCCCGACGAGGCGTCGTCGTTCGTCGTCACCTACGTCAAGGGGGCGCGGACGCGGAACGTCGCCGTCGGCGCGTCGCTCGACGACTCCTTCGCGGCGTTCCGCCGCTACGTCCGCCGCACGCTGCTGGCCGACCCGCCCGAAGAAGGGGTGGCGGCCGAATGAGCCTCCGGGGCCGACTGAACAGCGTCTTCAAGAGCCGCGACGAGTTCGACCTCACCTCCGGCGACATCGCCCGTCCGCTGTTCTACCTCTCGTTACCTATCGTCGTCACCAACCTCCTCCAGACGGCGTACAACCTCGCGGACACGTTCTGGCTCGGCCAGTTCAGCACGAACGCGCTGGCGGCCATCAGTTTCGCCTTTCCGATGGTGTTCCTGCTCATCGCTCTGGGGATGGGACTCTCCGTCGCCGGCAGCGTCCTCGTCGCCCAACACACCGGGGCGGAGGAGGAAGCCAAGGCCGAGTACGCCGCCTCGCAGACGGTGACGTTCTCGCTGCTCGGGTCGCTGCTTCTCGGCGCGGTCGGCTACCTCCTCGTGGGGCCGTTCCTCTCCCTCCTGGGCGCCTCGCCCGACGTGCTCCCCCTCGCGACGAACTACATGCAGATCATCTCGCTGGGTCTGCCGTTCATGTTCGGCTTTTTCGTCTTCATCGCCCTCATGCGGGGGTACGGCGACACCATCACGCCGATGCTCGTCATGTTCGGGTCCGTCGTCCTGAACATCGCCATCGACCCCGTGCTCATCTTCGGATTCGACGGGAACCCGCTGTTCACGATGCTCGGACTCGGCGGCCTCCAGTCGCAACTGTTCGCCGCCACGGGGTACGCCGGGTCGGGCATCGGAGGAGCGGCCATCGCCACCGTCTTCTCGCGGTCGCTCGCTCTCGTCGTCGGTCTGTACATCATGTTCGGGAGCACCCGCGGCGTCCAAATCCGCCTCTCGCAGATGCGGCCCGACTTCGAATTTCTCCGGCGCCTGCTCGCCATCGGCATCCCCGCCTCCATCGAGGGGACGGGACGCGCCCTCTCGGTGAATCTGCTGCTCATCGTCGTCGGGATGTTCCCCACCACCGTCGTCGCCGCCTACGGTATCGGCGTGCGGGTGTTCTCGGTCATCTTCCTGCCCGCCATCGCCGTCGCGCGCGGCGTCGAGACGATGACGGGACAGAACATCGGCGCCGGGAAGGAGGCCCGCGCCGAGAAAGCGGCCAACGTCGCTGCGGTCGCGATGTTCGTCATCCTCTCGCTGGCGGGCGTCCTCGCCTACGTCGGCGCGAACCCCATCATCGCCGTGTTCACCGACGACCCCGAGGTGATTCGCGTCGGGGCTGACTTCCTCTACTGGGTCGCGCCGACGTTCGGCTTCATCGGCATCATGCGCTCGTACACCGGGAGTTTCCGCGGCGCGGGCGAGACGCTGACCTCGGCGGCCATCTCGGTGCTGATGCTCGCCGTCATCCGCCTGCCGTTCGCCTACTTCGCCTCGCAGTCGTGGGGGTACGGCTCGACGGGTATCTGGATGGCCTTCACCGTCTCGAACGTCGCCGGCGCCGCCATCGCCTACCTCTGGTACCGCCGCGGAACGTGGCGGGAGGGGTCGCTCACGCGGCGAGCGCCGGCGGACGACTGAGCACTCACTCCTCGGCGGACCGCTCGGAGAGGACGACGGCGTCGCCGTCGGCGAGACGGGTCGTCCGGTCGGCGTCGCCGCCGTTCACCCGACAGACGAGTTCGCTCGTCAGCGACTCGGGGTCGAAGGCGTCGAACTCCGCAGTGAGGCCGCGAACCACGTCCTCGACGGTGGAGCGCGGTTCGAGGACGCGCGACAGCGACCGCTCGCCAACCGCGTCGGCGACGCCGGCGTAACACCGAATCGTGACTTCCACGACCTCCGAGTGGTGCGGCGGGTACAAAGAACGTTACGGGATACCATACCTATTCGAATTCCCGTTCCGGTGTCTGAGACGCTCACGCCGCCCGTTCGATGGGAGTGGAGGATGCGTGCTCGTCCACCGCGGTCCGAATCATCGGCGGGAAGTCCGTCCGTGCCAGTTCCGCGGCGGCGTCCGTCACTGGGTCCTCGGTACTCTTCGACGCCCCACCGGAGTCTGTGGGCATATGTACGTTCGGCACGTACCGAAGCTATGACCGAGACGGCTCTCGGCGGCGCCCCTGAACCCGGTCGGTTCGCCGGCGTGTTCGACGTTTACGAGGTTGAGGCCGAGGGGGGAGAGATATGCTACTACGGCCAGCCTCGCTCGGACCATCAGTCGGTCGTCCGCGTCGTCGCGCCGGTGTTCCGCGAGCGAGGGTACACCGTCTCCGTGGAGCGAGAACTGGGCGAGTACGTTCTCGTCGCCAGCGAACGCACCGTCGGCGTCGACGGCTTCCCGACGACGAACGTCGTCCTCTTTCTCGCCACCGTGGTCACGACGCTGTTCGCGGGGTCGCAGTGGTACGGCATCGACGCCCTCTCGAACCCTCTCGGGGTCCTCGACGCGTGGCCGTTCGCCGCCGCCGTCCTCGGCGTCCTCGGCGTCCACGAACTCGGCCACTACGTCGCCAGCCGTCACCACGACGTGCAGGCGTCGCTGCCCTACTTCATCCCCGTCCCGACGCTGCTGGGGACGATGGGCGCGGTCATCCGGATGCGCGATACGCTTCCCGACCGGAAGTCGCTGTTCGACATCGGCGTCGCCGGTCCCCTCGCGGGCCTCGTCGCCACCGTCGTCGTCACCGCCGTCGGCGTCTCCCTGCCGCCCGTCGAAGCGGCCGCGTTCCCCGTCCGACTGGGCTACCCGCCGCTCATCCGCATCGTCGCGGCCGCGTTGGGTCAGCCGCTCACCTACGCGGACGCCTCGCTGATGGCCAACCCCGTCGTCGTCGGCGGGTGGGTGGGGGCGTTCGTGACGTTCCTCAACCTCCTGCCGGTCGGCCAACTCGACGGCGGCCACGTCGTCCGCGCCATGTTCGGTAGCGCGCACGCGACGGTCCAGCGACTCGTTCCCGTCGCGCTGTTCGGCCTCGGCGCGTACACCTACCTGTTCGCCGACGGGCAGTCGCTGAGCCTCTGGGTCCTCTGGGGCTTCCTCGCGCTCCTGTTCGCCCGTGCGGGCGGCGCCGAACCCGTCGACGACTCGCCCCTCGGTACGCCCCGCCTGGCCGTCGGCGCGGTGACGCTCCTTCTCGGCGCGCTCTCCTTCACGCCGGTTCCGCTGGCGCTGGGGTGAGCGGACGGACGCGGACGGACGCGAACGAGTGCGGGCGGGGACGGCCCCGGAACGGGTCGTCGGTGCCGGTACGCCCATCCCGGCTCCGCCCGACTCCCGAATATGAACGTTCCCGACGCCGTACATCCGCTTCCGGTCGAACTCGACACCGACGGCGGGACCCGACGCTTCTGGCCCTGCGCCGTCGAGACGGACCGCGGCCTCGTCCTCGTCGACGCCGGGTTCGCACACACTACCGACCAACTCGAAGCGGGCCTCGCGGAGGCGGGCTTCGACCTCTCGGACGTGCGCCTCGTCTTCCTCACTCATCAGGACGGCGACCACGTCGGCGGCCTCGCGCGCGTCGTCTCCGAGACGGACGCCGTCGTCGTCGCCAGCGAACACGCGGCCCGCGTCGTCGACGGCTCCGAACCGCCCCGCGGTTCCGACCCCGACGACGACCGGTACGAACCGGTCGCCGTCGACGTGGCGCTCGCTGGCGAGGCGACGCTCGACACCCGCGCGGGACCGGCGCGCGTCGTTCCGACGCCGGGCCACACTCCCGGTCACGTCTCGCTGTACTTCCCGGAGGAGTCGTTCCTCCTCGCGGGCGACGCCGTCACCGCCGCGGACGGCGAACTGAACGGCCCCGACCCGACGTTCACCGAGGAGATGGACGAGGCGCTGGCGTCGGTGCGGACGCTCTCCCAGTTAGATATCTCGCGGACGCTGTGTTACCACGGCGGTTTCGCCGCCGCCGCCGGGAGCGACCGGATGGCGGCTATCGCGGTCGACGCGGACGGCGGTCGCTGACGGTTCGAGGTTTTCTCTCCGAAAAAAGGGTCGCGTTAGAGGCGGTCGTCGTCCGCGGCGCCGGGGTCGTTCGCGGTGTCGAACAGGTTGTTCTCCGCGCCGTCCATGAAGTCGTCACCGGGCGTCGACTCGTCGACGACGTTGACGTTGTAGGCGTCGATACCCATGCTTATCAGTTCCTCCGCGGCCTGTTCTTCGCTCACGAACTCCTGGTCGACGAGCTGCTCGAACTCCGTCAGCAGTTCGTCGGGGAGCGTCACTTCGACGATTGGCATCGGTCGAGGCTTCTACCTCCGGGTACTTGAGTGGACGGTTGGTGGAGCGCCCCACCGGACGTTCTCCACCATCGTTCGTCTACCACTCGGACTCGGCGCCGAGGCCGATGTTCACGTCGTCACCCTCTTCGGTCACTTTGTCCGGTTCGTCCCCCTCGTCCTCGTCTTCGTCTTCGTCTTCGTCCGTCCGCGGCGTCTCGGCGTGACAGGTGACGCGCACGGGGTCGCCGTCGCGTTCGCTCTCGACGGCCCACATCTGCCCGCACCCGAGCAGCGTCACCCAGTCGTCGCCGCGTCGCTGGTCGACGCTGACGAGGACGTCGTTCGTCTCGCTGTCGCGGCCGGCGTACTCGATGCGAATCGTCTCGCCGTACACCTTCAGCCCCGCCGGTTCGCCCAGTTCGACGAGGGTCGAGTCTGTCCGCCCGTCGGGGTGGTCCACGTACACTTCGACTATCGGCGCCTCGCCCGTGGGGAGCGAGTACTCCACCGCCAGGGTGCTCTCCTCGACGTCCACCCGCTCTATCTCGACGAGCGACGCGGAGGCGCCCACGGCGTCCGCGACCTGCCGTTTGAGAGCCTGAACGGGAATCCGTGCCGTGTCACGTTGTCTGTCCATACGGTCTCTACGCGTGATAGAGGGTGGAGGGGTTTGACTGCACCGGCGTCGCGTCGATGCTATCGGCGCCGACATCACCGTTGGTCGGTCGGCCGCCCGGCACTCGGGACGATGACCCACACTCTCTGGAAATTGTACAAATTCTACGGTCTAGGAGTATCCACCCGAACCGCCGCGAGACACAGGTTGATATTCGACCACTCCGACGCGAGACTGTGACCAAATCGGAACTTTTCGAGCGGATCGAGGCGAACGAGCCGGAGTTGAGAGCCCTCGCACAGCGAATCTGGGAGACGCCCGAGTTGGGTCTCCACGAGGAGGAGTCCGCCGCGACGCTGGTCGAGGCGCTCGAAGACGGCGGCTTCGAGGTGGAGACGGGCGTCGCCGGGATGCCGACGGCGTTCGTCGCCGAGTACGGCGACGGCGACCCGCGAATCGGTATCTTGGGCGAGTACGACGCGCTGCCGGGTCTCTCGCAGTCGGTATCGGCCGAGCGCGACCCCGTCGAGGCCGACGGTCCGGGACACGGCTGCGGGCACAACCTCTTCGGCACGGCCGGCGTCGGCGCCGCCCTCGCCCTCGCCGAGGCCGTCGACGCCGGCGAGGTGTCGGGAACCGTCGTCTTCTACGGCTGTCCGGCCGAGGAGACGCTCGTCGGGAAGACGTACATGGCCCGCGCGGGCGCGTTCGACGACTTGGACGCCGCGCTGACGTGGCACCCCGGCGACCTCAGCACGCCTCGGATGGGCTCCTCGAACGCGCTGAACTCCCTCACGTTCACGTTCGAAGGCGTCTCCGCGCACGCCGGCGGCGCCCCCGACTCCGGGCGGTCGGCGCTTGATGCGGTGGAACTGATGAACACGGGCGTCGAGTACATGCGCGAACACGTCTCCGACGACGCGCGGATGCACTACTCGATACCCGACGGCGGCGACGCGCCGAACGTCGTTCCCGCGGAGGCGACGGTGTGGTACTACGTCCGCGCGCCGACCCGCGAGGAAGTCGAGCGCAACACCGACTGGCTCCGCGACATCGCCGAGGCCGCGGCGATGATGACGCAGACCGACGTGTCGGAACGGTTCCTCACCGGCTGTTACGACTATCGGGCGAACGACGTCGTCTCCGAGGTCGTCTGGGAGAACATCGAGGCGGCCGGGCCGATTCCGTACGACGACGCGGACCGAGAGTTCGCCGCCGAATTGCAGGCGACGGTGGCTGACGAGCGCATCGAGTCGCGCCTCGCCGAACTTCCCGACGAAGTCGCCGCCGAAATCGAGGACGAGGCGCTGTACGCGGAACCGGTCGCCCCCTACGACCACGACCGGCAGACCCACGGGTCGACGGAGGTGGGCGACGTGAGTTGGATCACTCCTACCGGGCAGTTCAACGGCGCGACGTGGCCCGTCGGGACGCCCGGCCACTCCTGGCAGGTCGTCGCCGCCAACGGCGACTTCGGGTTGAAGGGCGTCGCCTTCGCGGCGAAGGTGCTTGCGGGGGCGGCGTACGACCTGCTCGGCGACGCGGAGCGACTCGCGGCGGCGCGCGAGGAGTTCGAGGCGACCGTCGGGTCGGACGCCTACGAGACGCCGCTCCCCGAGGCGGCCGAACCGCCGTTCGACGTGACGATGGGATAGGACCACCCTCGCTCCGTCGGTTACCTGCTCGACGCGACGGCACCGTCCGCCAGTCGGAACGCCAATCCGTACATCTCGCCCGCCGATTCCGAGCCTATCGTCTCCTCCAAACGGTCCGCCTCCGACGCGAACCGCTCCGCGAACGCGGCCGGCAGTCGCTCACAGGCCCGGCGAACGACGTTCGCGTGCGCCGCGACGTGGCTCTCGGTCCACGGCACCGGGTCCAACAGCGTCCGCTCCCGGTCGAACGCCCACCCGCGGGCCTCGAACTGCGCGCGCAGGACCTCGGCGGGATAGAACGTCAGGGCGGGTCGGCCGTCCGCGAGTTCGGTCGCCGCGTTCTCCAGCGCGAACAACTCGCGCATCGCCGCGTCTCCGGGAAGCGGTTCGTAGTCGTCGACGATGAGGTGGGCACCCGGTGACGCGACCCGCGTCAGTTCCCCGACGACGGCAGCCAGCGACGCGACCGGGACGACGTTGAAGAGGGCGTGGGCGGTGACGACGTCGACGGCGGCGTCGGAAAGGGGAAGCGCCCGCAGGTCCGCCTCCAGCACCGTCGTCCGCGCCAGTTCGTCGGGAGCGAGGCGCTCGCGCACGAGTCGCGCGTGGTCGCGGTCGTTCGTCACCGCGTACACGTGCGCGGCGCCGGCGTCGAGGAGACCCGCGGTCATCTTCCCGACGCCCGCGCCCGCCTCGAGACAGGTCGCACCCGACACCGGGCGGTCCGCGAGTGCGGCCCGAACCGTTCGCGGAACGTCCATACACCGGAGAAGTCGGGCGTCCACAAGAACTCACCGCAAGGTGGGAGAGCTATTCTACGACTATACGACGGTAGAAGGGGTTCAAACAACCACCGTTTGCTCCAAATATAGTTGTATATCCATATAGTACGAATAAATCTCCAAATACGAGAATGAAATCGGCAGAAGTGAGATTCTAACCCTGCATAGAGGTGTACTGAGGCCGAGACGAAACTCGGCCGAACACGTTCGCTTCGAACCTCGCGGAACCGCCCGCGCCTACCGAACCGTTCCTGAGAGCGGAACGAAAGGCCGATCTGAGTGCGGGTTGCTACCTCTTGACGTTCTGCTGGGGACCGAACCGCCCTCCAACTAGAGTGTCGCCGGGCCGATATGATTGTGGACTCTCGGTCATCTTTCCGCCGTCTAATCCCATCTCCATACACTATTCGAACGAAACCGGGCGCTGAACGACTTCTCTGTCCTATTTGCTTCCGTTCTTCGTTCTATTCACCCCCTCGGGCTTCCTTTCGGCGTCTCCGTTGCGGATTGAAAGCATTACAATCTTAGATATGTAATTGTGTGGCAGTCTTTGAGATTCAGATGTCGCACGGGAGCGCAGACGGAGGAGATAGCGTTCCGCTCTCAGGAACGGACGGGAGCGGAGTTTGCGGAGCGAAGACTGAAGGGAACGATAGTCGGACGAACGTGCGACGATAAAACGGATTTATCCGCGAGTGAGTTACCGAACCGATTCGCCGCTGCCGAATCGGGCGGCGTCGCGGGCGACCCGACGACCGGTCAGTCGTCGTCGGCCCCCGCCGGCCGTCCCTCCGTGTCGGCCGACTCCGATCCGCCGGTATCGCCGTACAGGACCGTCTCCTCCCGTAAGAGGACGTTCTCCGACTGCTGGCTGAACGACTTGACGAGGCCGGCGACGGCGATGAGACAGACGACGGCGAACGGCCCGCCGGTGATGATGGCGGCCGACTGGAGCGCCTCGACGCCGCCGATGACCATGAGGATGGACGCGACGACGCCCTGCAGAACGCCCCAGAAGATGCGGCTGACGGAGGAGGGTTCGGCCTTCCCGCCGGTGGTCATCATCGAGACGGCGAGCGTCGAGGAGTCCGCCGAGGTGACGAAGAACGTCGTCACGAGGACGAGGAACGCGAACAGGAGGATGGTTCCCACCGGGAGCGGAATCCACGCCACGTCGAGCGCCTGAAACAGGAGGTAGCCCGAGACGGCCTCGCCGTACTGCCCGACGGGTCCGAGGATGTCGACGACGCCGCCGTGTTGGAAGAGGACGGCGGTGCCGCCGACGATGGCGAACCACGGAATCGTCGCCAGCGACGTGGCGACGATGCCGGTGAACGCCACCTCGCGGACCGACCGGCCGCGCGAGATGCGGGCGATGAACAGGCCGGCGAACGGCGACCACGCCAGCGGCCACGCCCAGTAGAACACCGTCCACGCGTTCGACCACGACCCGCCGTTCCCGAAGTCGGTGAAGGTGCTCATCAGGAACCAGTCGCCGAGGAGGCCGCCCGTGGCCTGCGTGCTCAGTTCGAGAACGCGGGCCGTCGGCCCGAGTATCAGCGTCGCCGTCATGAGCACCGCGAACAGCCCCATGTTGAAGTTCGACAGGCGCCGGATACCCTTGTCGACCCCGAGGACCAGAGAGACCGTGAACAGGAGCGTCATCCCCGTGATGATGAGGATGGTCCCGACGTCGCCGATCTGATACCCCCAGTTGAACTCGATGCCGGTCAGGAACTGACTCCCGATGAGGCCGAGCGACGTGGCCACCCCGCCGAGCGTCGCGAACACCGCCAGGATGTCGACGAGTTTCCCGAGGAGGTTGTCCACGTTGTCGGCGCCGACGAACGGCGTCAGCACGGCCGAGACGCGCAGCGGCGCCCCGTGTTCGTGCGCGAAGTACCCGATTCCGAGGCCCATGACGGTGAAACAGGACCACTGGGTGATGCTCCAGTGGAACAGGCTGTACTGGACGGCGATGGGGATGGCGGCCTGCGACTCGGCGGCCGCACTGTACAGCGGCGGCACGGTCGAGTAGTGTAGCAGCGCCTCGGTCGGCCCCCAGAAGACGATGCCCGCGGCCAGCCCTGCCGAGTAGATCATCGTGAAGTAGGAGACGTAGCTGAACTCCGGGCTGCCCTCCCCGAGTGTGAGCTTCCCCCACGGACCGAGGATGAGGAAGGTCAGAAAGCCGACGAGAACGAGCATGACGATGAGGAACGCCCAGTTGAACCGCGCGAGCACGAACTGGTTGACGCCGGAGACGACTTCGCCGGCCATCTGCGGGCGGAGCGCGAAGAGCACCACGAACAGGAGGGTGATACCCGCCCCGAATCCGAAGATGGTCGGCTCTATCTCGTCGAGGAACTCGGAGACGGCGCCGTCGCTCTCGCTCATGCGCCTTCTCCCCCGATTCCCCGTCGGACCCGGTGATTGACGTCGCTGTACCCGCGCGCACGGCCGTCGGAGTCGCCGCTCTGAGTCGAGTGCATGGCTGTGTGCGAGTGCGTATCAACGACATGCTGGAACGCCCGGTTAAACGTTGTGGGTGCGAACGACGAGCGAGCATCACTGCCGCGCGGGTCCTCGGCCGGCTACACGGTTTCTGTAATCGGGTACGGGACCGAATCGACCCCTCTACGCGGTTTCGAGCATCCGCCGTCTGAGGGCTTCTCGAACTCTGTGTGATGCGTTCTCGTGGTTCGCAAATCTTATCCGCGGATGTACACGAGAAGTGTGTATGACAGACGCCCCCGACGCGGACGCCGCGGACGAGACGCTCGCGCACTCGGCGGACAGGGCGCGCGGCATCCTCACGCCCAGCGACCGGGAGTTCCTCCTCGGGCGGAAGACGGACTACACCGAGCACTCGAAGAAACAGAAGCGCAACCGCATCCGTCGGCGCCTGCGAAACGCCATCCTCGATTTCTCCATCCTCTTCGAGCATCTGGAGGACCGCGACAGGGAGACGGTGTTCAACCCCGAGGACGAGGCCCGCGACGCCTACACGCAGGGAATCGTCGACATGCTCGGCTTTCTCCACCTCGGCACCCTCGGCTACCACGTCCCGTTCAAGGATATGCTCGGGCAGGGCGTCAACCGGGCCGAGCAGAAACTCGCGGGGTCGGACTACCGCATGGTGACCGTCGACTTCAACGTGGACCCGGTCGGCCGAATCGACGTCGACGACGTCGTCGACAAACTGGAGGCCGAGCGGTTCGACGAGGTGACCGACGAGGAACTCCGCGCGTTCGTCCGACTCATGACCGAGTCCGAGGAGTTCTCCTCCGCGGAGATGCGCTCGGGAATGAAAGCGGAGATGCCGGCGTTCCTCGACGCCGTCTCCGAGGCGACGGAACGGCGGAACGGACGGACCGAAGACCTGCGCGACTGACGCTCGGCCCCGCGGTGCCGTTCGGCGCTCCGCCGACGCGAGAACGGATTCTGTGTACGACGTACCGAATAACGTTTATGAACCTCCAGCGAGTGAGTGCGACCGAGACTCATGCCAGACCAGACCGCGATATCGGCCGCGGGCGCACCGCAGAACGACAACCCCTACTCGCAGGGCGTCCTCACCGACGGCCTCCTGTTCGTCTCCGGATTCGGTCCGGTCGACCCCGAGACCGGCGCGGAAGTCGAGGGCGACGTCGGAGCGCACACGCACCGCGCGATGGAGAACGTCGCCGCCGTCGTCGAAGAGGCCGGCGGGTCGCTGGATGACCTCGTGAAGACCACCGTCTACGTCGCCGACATGGACGATTACGACGCCGTCAACGAGGCGTACGCCGAACACGTCGGCGAGACGCCGCCCGCCCGGGTCTGCATCGAGGCCGCCCGCCTCCCCGAGGACGTGCGCGTCGAGATAGACGCCGTCGCGAGGGTGAACTGAGATGGCGCTCACGACCACCGACCCGACGACGGAGGAGGACATCGAGACGTACGAGGGCCACGACGACGCCGACCTCGACCGCATGCTCGACGCGTCGGCCGACCGCTTCGCGTCGTGGCGCGACCGGCCCATCACCGAGCGACAGGCGCTCGTCGGGTCGATAGCCGACGTCCTCCGCGAGAACGAGGACGAGTACGCCGAACTGATGACCGAGGAGATGGGCAAACCCGTCTCGCAGGCGCGCGGGGAGATTCAAAAGTGCGCGTGGGTCTGCGAGTTCTACGCCGAACGGGCCGCGGAGTTCCTGCAGGACGAACGCGTCGGCGTCCACCCCGAGGCGCGGACGAAGGTGTCCTACGAACCCCTCGGCCCCCTCGTCGCCGTGATGCCGTGGAACTACCCGTTCTGGCAGGTGCTGCGGGTCGCCGCGCCGACGCTTGCGGCCGGCAACACCATGCTTCTCAGCCACGCGCCCAACGTCACCGGGTGTGCGAAGGCCGTCGAGCGGATTCTCGACGACGCCGGCTTCCCTGAGGGCGTCTTCCAGACCCTCGTCGTCGACACCGACGCGATACACGACGCCGTCGCCGACGACCGGGTCGCGGCGGCGACACTGACCGGCAGCGTCCGCGCGGGCCGCGCCGTCGCCGAGACGGCCGGGAACAACCTCAAACCCTCCGTGCTCGAACTCGGGGGGAGCGACCCCTTCGTCGTTCTCGACGACGCGCACCTCGACCGGGCGTGCGAGGTGGCCGCGCAGGCCCGCGTGAACAACAACGGGCAGGCCTGCATCGCCGCCAAGCGGTTCATCGTCCACGAGGACGTCTACGAGGAGTTCCGCGACGGCCTCGTCCGCGAGATGGAGTCGCTGACGGTCGGCGACCCGGCGGATGAGGACACCGACGTCGGTCCCATCGCCCGCGCGGACCTCCTCGACACCTTGGAGACGCAGGTGCGAGAGACGGTGGACGCCGGCGCGACGGTGCTCACCGGGGGCGAGGCGCTGGACCGCGAGGGCTACTTCTTCGAACCGACGGTGCTGGAGGAGATTCCGGACGACAGCCCCGCCGCCTGCGACGAACTGTTCGGCCCCGTCGCCTCCCTGTTCCGCGTCGAGAGCGAGGAAGCGGCGATGGAACTGGCGAACGACACCGACTACGGACTCGGGGCGAGCGTCTGGACCGAGGACCTCGAACGGGGCGAGCGACTCGCCGGCGAGTTCGAGGCGGGCGCGGCGTTCGTCAACGAACTCGTGCAGTCGCACCCGAAACTTCCGTTCGGCGGCGTGAAAAACTCCGGATACGGCCGCGAACTCGCCGCCGACGGCATCCGCGAGTTCACGAACAAGAAGACGGTGTGGGTGTCGCCCGCCGACGGCCTCGACGGCTAACTCCTTACCGCGTCGCCGTCGCCGTCGTCGCGTGTTCGACGGCGTCGACGATGACGTCCATCGCGGTTTCGGCGAGGTCCCGCGTCAGCACGAGGGGCGGGAGCAGTCGCAGGACGTTGCCGTGGCGACCCGCCTTCCAGACGAGGACGCCGTGCTCGAAGCAGTAGTCCTGAATCGCGTCGGCGACGTCGCCGTCGGGGTGCCCGTCGGCGTCGACGAACTCCGCGCCGACGAACAGTCCCTTTCCGCGCACTTCGGCCAGTTGCGGGTTCGACTCGCCCGCCTCTTCGAGTCGCGCCCGGAGGTACTCGCCGAGTTCGCGCGCGTGCGAAAGCAGGTCGTGTTCTTGAATGTACTCGATGGCCCGCGTGCCGGCGCGCATGCCGACGACGTGACCGCGGTAGGTGCCGGCGTGGTCGCCCGACCCCCACGTGTCGAGGTCCTCGTGGTACATCGTCGCCGAGAGGGGGAAGCCGACGCCGCCGAGGGCCTTCGCCGTGGTCATGATGTCCGGGGTGACGCCCTCCCACTCGTTGGCCCACCACTGGCCCGTCCGGCCGAGGCCGGACTGAATCTCGTCGAACACGAGGGGCACGTCGTTGTCGGTGGCGATGTCGCGCAGGCCCTGCAGGAAGCCCTCCGGCGGCGTGACGATGCCGCCCTCGCCCTGAATCGGTTCGACGATGATGCCCGCGGGGTTCGCGAGGCCGCCGTAGGGGTCTTCGAGTATCTGTTGGACCTCCTCGAGTGCGTGGTCGACCGACGCCTGCGGCGACTTGTCGTCGCGGAACGGGTACGGGTAGGGCGCGTGGACGACGTCGGGCAGGAGCGGCGTGTACGCCTCCTTGAACTTCTTGTTCGAGGTGACGCTCATCGCACCGCTGGTCGCGCCGTGGTAGCCGCCCCGGAAGGCGACGAGGCCGGTGCCGCCGGTGTTGTACTTCGAGAGTTTGATAGCCGCCTCGACGGCGTCGCTCCCCGTCGGGCCGCCGAACACCGTCCGCATGTTCCCCTGCAGGCCCTCGGGCGCTATCTCGTCGAGTTTCTCGATGAGTTCGAGGCGCGCCTCGGTGGGGAAGTCGACGGTGTGGACGAACTTGTCGGCCTGTTCGTGCACCGCGTCGAGGACGTAGGGGTTCGAGTGGCCGACGTTGAGGACGCCGATGCCGGCGAACATGTCGATGAAGGTGTTGCCGTCGGCGTCGCGGACGGTGGCGCCCTTCCCCGACTCGAACGCGATGGGGATGTCCTCGGGGTAGGCGACGGCGCTGCTGTCGATATCTTTCTGTCGGCGGATGAGTTCTCGGGACTTCGGTCCGGGGACCGAGTCGACCGACGGTGCGTCGTCGTAGTGGAGTTCCGTTATCGGTGGTCCGCGTGCCATACGCGTGTTGAGGTGTAACTGTCGTAAATAAGTTGTCCACAGTTTCCATAGGGACTGTACACAGAAACTGACCACCAGCGCGCCCCACGAAAAAGGTTATATCGGCGTTGGACGAAGCGCCTGTAGAGTCTCGCTAACATGCGACAGTCAATCTTCGACCCCGGCGAGTACGAAAGACGCATCGAGGAGACGAAAGCGCGGATGCGCGAGGAGGAACTGGACGCCCTCTTGGTCACCGACCCGGCGAACATGAACTACCTCACGGGGTACGACGGCTGGTCGTTCTACGTGAACCAGGCCGTCGTCGTGACCCCGGACCGCGAGGAACCCGTCTGGGTGGGCCGCGGGATGGACGCCAACGGCGCGCGCGCGACGACGTGGCTCTCCGAGGAGAGCATCGACTCCTACAGCGACGACCACGTCCACTCGCCGCACGACCTGCATCCGATGGACTACATCGCGGACGTCCTGGACGCCCTCGGCGTCTCCGACGGGACGATCGGACTGGAGATGGACGCCTACTACTTCACCGCGAAGTCCTACACGCGCCTGCAGGAGAACCTCGGCGAGGCGTCGTTCTCGGACGCGACGCTTCTGGTCAACTGGGTTCGGATACGGAAGTCCGAACGGGAACTCGACTGCATGCGCGAGGCCGCCCGCATCTCCGAGAACGCGATGCGGGCGGGTCTCGATACTATCGCAGAAGGCGTCCCCGAGTCGGAGGCGGCGCGGGCCATCTACGACGCCCTCATCCGCGGCACCGACGACTACGGCGGCGACTACCCCTCCATCGTCCCGCTGATGCCCTCCGGCGACCACACGGGGACGCCGCACCTGACGTGGACCGACCGGGAGTTCGAGGCGGGCGACCCGGTCATCATCGAACTGTCGGGCTGTCGGCACCGCTATCACTCGCCGCTCGCCCGCACCGCCTACGTCGGCGACCCGCCCGAGGAGATGACAGAGCGGATGGAAATCGTCGTCGAGGGCGTCGAAGCCGCCCTCGACGTCGCCGAACCGGGCGTCACCTGCGAACGCGTCG